>JAYUBD010000264.1:0-6355 GCA_043740995.1 Caulobacteraceae bacterium
GTTCAAGCCGGCCAAGCGCGCCCGCGCCGGCCGTCAACGCCGCGAAGTCGGCATCCTTTGTGCCGGCATTGACCACGATATAGAGCCGCCCCTGGTCGCTCGGATCGACCGGCCGACCGATCATCAGGTCATCGCTGATGCCGCCGGTCGGATTGAGCAGCAGGGTGTAGCGCAGCTGACCGGGCTTCAGGCCGCGGATGTCGCCGCACACCAGGGGCTCGACCAGGGCGGCGACGGCCCGGTGATCAGCCTCGGCCTCGCCGGTCTTGTCAACCAGGTCCAGGAAGGCCGGACCCATGTGCGAAACATCGAACAGGCCCGCCTGGGACCGCGTCCACAGGTGCTCCTTCATGATCCCGGCGGCATAGTGCACCGGCATCGCATAGCCGGCAAAGTCCACCATCTTGCCGCCCAGCGCCCGATGCGCGGCGGTCAGCGGGGTCTCATTCAACGGGTCGCCAGGGGGCACGGACAGACGAAACTCCACGGACAGGCGCGTACCGGCGGACAGTCCCGCCGATCATCACACGCCCCCGCTGTCTCTTGGGCCTGAGAGATTTCGGGCGATCCGCCCTTGCTCCTTCGGCGAGCCGCGATCTTCAGCGAAGATTCGCGTCTCTTTCCAGCGTCTATCGCGTTCTCGCGGTCCGTTTGCCTGAGCGTTTCCGGGGCGGTTGCGCCTTCGGCGCCGGACATGATTGCGTCCGGCCTCTCCCGCGAGAGCCGCGTGTTCACTGCGGGAGCGGGTTGGCGGAGTCAAGCGGGGCGTCGGCCCGGCAGTGGGGCAATTTGAATCCGCCCGGGCTTGACGCCTCTCCGGCCAGCCCCGGCGATCCGTTATAATGGGCGTATGACTTAGAACCCGAAACGCCCGCGTGACCCGAATCAGCGCGCGGCTATCGTTGGAACGGGGAGGGGAGCGGGGCGCCCCGCGCTTGGTAGGTCGACGTCGATGAAGGCGCCCGAGAGGCCGAGGTCGCTGTTCTGAAGGCGGAGATCTACCGTGGCGAAATCGAACTGCTGGTGCGCCGGGTCGACGCCTATGATCGGTTCTCGGATCGATGCTGATTTATCGGCCGACGTCGACGCCAGTGGTTGATATCTAGGGACCTTACTGCATATTATCGAATTCTTATAAACCTAGGTAAGGTCCCTAGAACTTGGATGCGCGACTAAATCCCTACGCCCCTGGCGCGGGCACGCCGCCGCCCGAGCTGGCGGGCCGGGACGACATCATCGAACGTGCCGCGGTCGCGCTCGATCGCATCCGCGCAGGTCGGTCGGCCAGAAGCGTCGTTCTCCACGGTCTACGCGGGGTCGGCAAGACGGTCTTGCTCAACCGGATTCGGCTTGATGCGGAGACGAGGGGGTTCGCCAGCGTGCGCATCGAGGCGCCCGAGGAGCGGTCGCTGCCGGCCTTGCTGGCCCCCGCGCTACGCACCGCCTTGTTCCGCCTCAGGCGGATCGACGCCGCCAAGACTGGCCTTCAAAATGCGATGAAGGCGCTGGCTGGATTTGTCGGCGCCCTGAAGGTGAAGTACGCGGACATCGAAGTCGGCCTCGATCTCGCCCCAGAGCATGGCTTGGCCGATAGCGGCGACCTCGACACCGACCTGGCGGATCTGATGGCTGCGGTGGGCGAGGCTGCGGCCGAGCGCGGAACGGCGGTCGTCCTGTTCGCGGACGAGCTGCAATATGTTCCCGAGGACCAGCTCGCCGCCCTGATCATGGCCCTGCATAGCGCCAATCAGGCGCAACTGCCCATCACCATGGTGGCGGCCGGCCTGCCTCAGCTTCTCGGCTCGATGGGACGCGCCAAATCCTACGCCGAGCGGCTGTTTGAATTCATCTCGATCGACCAGCTCGATGGCCCGGCAGCGCGCGACGCCCTCTGTGTGCCGGCGGGCCGCGAGGGGGTCGAGTTCACCGACGAGGCGGTGGCGGTCATCCTCGACCAGAGCCGAGGCTATCCCTATTTCCTGCAGGAATGGGGCAAGCACAGCTGGAACGTGGCCGACGCCTCGCCGATTGACGGCGATGACGCCCGTCGTGCGACGGATGAAGCGCTCGCGGACCTGGATGCAAGCTTCTTCCGCGTCCGCTTTGACCGGCTAACCCCCGCCGAGAAGGGATACATGCGTGGCATGGCGGACCTGGGCCCTGGCCCGCACCGCTCTGGGGAAATCGCCGATCGCCTCGGCCGTAAGGTGTCGACAGTGGCGCCGGTCCGCAACGCCTTGATCACCAAGGGCATGATTTACAGTCCAGCGCACGGAGATACGGCCTTCACCGTGCCGCTCTTCGACGGCTTCATGCGGCGGATCATGCCACCACAATGACAGCCGCCGGCGCTTAATCAGAAGTCGAGGGGGTCTCGACGACGCCGGCGGGACAGGACGGAGGCTGACGACCGACTCAATTCTACCGGTGGGGGTCGAGCCACCTGAACAATAGGACGACCCTCCACGATAGATTGAACTATTGGCCCACTACCCAGGTTGCGACCCCGACGGCGTCCGCCCCCCCGACACCGCTCGCCAGTCGCCGGGCGGGTGAGCGCCGAGAGGATTTTGCCGCCACGACGCCGAGGGCCAAGAACAAGATCTCTTGCGCTTCGGGCGAAACGCGGCGCGTTGAAGTGTTCACTACCTGCTTGGCGGCTTGGCGGCTTGGCGGCTTGGCGGCGAAGAGAGCGCTCCGAACCAAGGCGCGCCGCTCATTTCGCTTGATCGCGACTCTCATCCATTGCATAATGCAATGTTGCGCGGGGTCGGCGCCGGTGCTTCGGACCCTGCCACCCTTGCATTCTTCGTTTGTGTTCGCCGAAAACTTGGAAAAGATCAAATAAATCAACGATTGTGGCCCGCCAGACGACCGCCAAAACCCGCCAAAACCCGCCATTTTCCGCCCATAAACCGCCAATAGACCGCCAACAAACCCGCCAATAGACGCCCATAACCCGCCAGAACCCGCCCAAATACCGCCAAAACAAGCCCGTCGAACGCCCCGGCGCCGGACCGCCGGTTCGCTCAACACTCCGGGCCGGGTTCCGCCGACAGTGGACGGAGGCCATGACCTGTGGTTCGATCACGCGGCGATTGGCCACTGCCAAGGGGCGGACATGGGCGTTGGACGGCAAAAGGTGCTGGTGCTGTATCTGGCCAATTCCGCTTTGGACTCGGCGGTGATCGGCTGGGCGCGCTATGATGGGACGGGCGAGACCCTGCACATGGCGGGCGATTCCGACCAGCCGCCTTATCGGGCCGGGCTGGATGCGCTGCGCGATGGCTGGCGACTGTTCCAGGCCTCGCAACTCCTGCCGCATGCGCGCGGCGAAGAGTTTGATCTGGCCTATCTGAAATACGAATTCCTGTTCGAGAAATGGGTCGAAACGCCGTGACCGTCCCCTTGCTGAGCTCCGCGCAGATGGCCAGTTTCGTGGCGCGCGGCTTTCTGCGCTTCGACGGGGTCGTTCCGGACGCCATCAACCGGCAATTCATGAGCGAGGCGGGCGAGGCGGCCGAGCCGCGGCCCGGCCAGAAGGTGATCACCGCCCTCGGCGAGCTGTTCGCCCGCAACCAGCTGCCGGAGATCGCGCCCGGCACGCCGTTGGCCGACGCCTATCCGGCGGGATCAGCCCTCGCCCGGCTGCTGGATCTGCCGCTGGCGGCCGGCGCCATACAAAGTCTGGTCGGCGAACAGCCGGTGTTCGATCACCATTTTTTGCACGTCACCTTTCCGCCGCGCTATTACGAGGCGGCGGACGCGGCCAATGTGTCGCAGCACACCCACCAGGATTCGACCATCGATCCGCGCTGGGCCTTCGATGTGCAGATCATGTATTATCCGCATGCGGTGACCCGCGAGATGGGCGGCACGCGGTTCATTCCGGGCACGCATCTGCGCAAGGTCAGCGAGGCGGCGCTGGGCCGCTACCAGAACCTGCGCGGCCAGCAGCACATGGTGTGCGAGGCCGGCACCCTGCTGTTTCTGCATCACGGGATCTGGCATGGCGGCGGGGTCAATGTTTCCGACCGCACCCGCGCCATGCTCAAGATTCGCCTGCACGCCACGCGTCCGCAGGTGCGGCTGTGGGATAGTTCGGACCTCGCCGAACCCGAAGCCCCGCGGCCGCTGTTCTTCGTAAAGGGTCCGCCGGCCCGAACCGGTATCGCCGATATTCTGTGCACGCCCGAGCCGTGGTTCGAGCAGGACACCGGGCGGCTGGAATTTGTCAACCGCATCAGGCTTTGGCGTCGTCTCACCGGCGACCCGACCTATGACGCCGACTATTGGCTGACGCGGCTGGAGACCCAGGCGGCGTTCTGAGCGGGGCCGGGCCTACATCCGTTCGGGCGTGGCGATCCCCAGCAGATCCAGCGCCAACGCCAATTGCTTCAGCGTCAGCGCGGTCAGGCCAAGGCGGGAGGCCCGGATCGTCAGGTCCGGCGCCGCCATCACCGGGCAGGCGGCGTAAAAGCGGGCGAAGCTCTGGGCCAGGCGGAAGGCATGCTCGGCCAGGAGGTTGGGTGCGCGCTTGTCATAGGCTTCGCTCAGGGCGTGATCAAAGGCGTCGAGCAACAGGACGAGGTCGCGCTCGGCGGCGGCGTCCACGGCGATGTCACCGGGCGTCGCGCCCTCGGCGGCCGCCTTGCGCAGCAGGGATTTCATCCGCACCGCCTGATACAGCAGATAGGGGCCGGTCTTGCCCTCGAAGCTGGAGAAGCGATCGAGATCGAACACATAGCTGGTGCCGCGGAAGTTCGACAGATCGGCGAATTTCAGGGCCGCCACGGCGACCTTCAGGGCGGTGTCTTCAAAGACCTCGGCGGAGAGCTCGACGCCGAGGCCGGCCTCCCGCAGACGCTCGCGCGCCTTGCCGCCGGCCAGGTCGATCAGGTCGCGCAGTTTCAGGACCCCGCCCTCGCGGGTTTTGAACGGCTTGCCGTCCGTGCCGTTCATGGTGCCAAAGCCGATATGCTCCAGCGTCCCCCGGATCGCATAGCCGGCGAGATAGGCGGCGCGAAACACCGTCTCGAAATGGTCGGCCTGCCGCTGGTCCACCACATAGAGCACAAGGTCGGGACCGAAGAAGGTCTTGCGGTCGAGAATGGTGGCCAGATCCGTGGTCCCGTACATGGCCGAGCCCTCGGAGGACACCACCAGCAGCGGGGGCACCGCGCGCCGGTCGTCGTCGCGCGCCACGCGGATAATCCGCGCGCCCTGATCCTCGATCAGCAGGCCCTGGGTTTGCAGATCCTCAACCATCCCCCTGATCAGCGGGTCCACGTCGCTTTCGCCGCGCCAGAGGTCGAAATCGACGCCCAGGGCATGGAAGTCGCGCTGCAAAGCGGTGCGGGTGATCCGCGCGAAATGCGCCCAGATCAGGCGGTGGCCGAAGCGGCCGGCCTGGAGCTCGGCGGTGGCGCGCCGGGCCCGGTCGCGGAACACCTCGTCGGTCTTGGCCCGGCCGGCGGCGATTGGGTAGAGCCGGTCCAGATCCTCGAGGGCGATCAGAGCCGCGAACTCGGCGTCGATCGCCGCCTCGTCCGCCGGGGAAAACCCCGCCGGCTGTTCGCCGAGGCGATCCAGCAGCGTGGCGATGGCGGGCTCGGCGTCGCTACAGGCCACGATCAGCAGGCCCATCTGGAACCCCCAGTCGCCGAAATGCGCGTCGCCTAGCGTCTCGTCGCCGCGGAACCGATGGATGCGCTTGATGGATTCGCCGATGATCGAGGCGCGCAGGTGGCCGACATGCATCTCCTTGGCGACGTTGGGACCAGCATAGTCGATGAGCACGCGGCGACGGCGGTTGACGCTTTGCGCGCCCGCCCGCGGATCGGCGGCCAGGACGCCGGCTCGCGCCGACAGGGCGTCGGCGTTCAGCTTCAGATTGACAAAACCCGGTCCCGCCACCTCGACCGAAGCGATGTCGGGATGGTCGCCGAGGCCCTGGGCAATAGCGCCGGCGATCTCGCGTGGATTGCGCTTGTGGGCCTTGGCCGCGGCCAGGGCGCCGTTGCACTGGAAGTCAGCCAGATCGGGACGGTCGGACGGCGTCACGCGGCCCAGATCGCGATCCAGGCCGAGATCCGCGAAGGCGGCGCCGACCGCTTCGCTCAAGGCCGATCGCAGGTCCGTCATGGCTTGGCGGCGACCGCCTGGCCCACCTGACCGGCATTCGGGCGGAAGCGTTTGCCGGCGCGATTGAACGCCGCCATGTCGGGCGTCACGTCAAAACCGACCAGGACTTCGAAATTGCCGCCGCTGACCTTGGCGTCGAGCCTGGGAATGGAGATCCCCGCCAGTTCCTCGCTCTGGGTGACGCGGTCCTGCCCGACCGGGAACTGCACCG
>JAYUBD010000265.1:0-6336 GCA_043740995.1 Caulobacteraceae bacterium
AAGTCCGCTCGACAACCGCCTTTTGCCCGCCCCGATGCTCTCAGGGTGTCACTTCGGCTTCAGGTTTCGGTTTCAGGTTGGTGAGATAAGCCAGCGCGGATCGGCTCGGTAGAAAGAAGTAACCGCCGCCGCGAACCTTGACGTAGCTCTTCATAGCCTGCAGCTTCACCGCGCCCGCCGAAGTGGGTATCGTGAATACGGAGGGTCCGCCATGGCGACCGGAGCCGAGGATGGGATCGTGCTCGTGAGTCAACCCTTTGAAGGAAGGTGACGCAATCCAGGTTTGCTGGACAAACTCGAATTGCCGCTCAATGTCCGAGCACAGACAGACGAACAGCAGGCCTCGTTCGCGTGGGCCATCCGTTCCTTCGGGGCGATCGTAGGCGCGTCCGCGGCGCAGCAGGCGGTGCCGATTGACGACTTGCTGTTTGACGCCGCCATCGTCGGCATTGGGACGGGGATTGGCCCGGCGAATGTGAGCGCCCAGCGGACATTGCAACCCTTGCGGGTCGTCGTCCTCGAACGTGAAATCGTTCGGCGATTTCGCCAGCACGCCCGTTCGAGCCTGGTGCTGAGGCACGCTCAGGTCGATAAGCGGAGATCCATCGCGGCGGCGCCCCATCATCTTGGCGGCGATCCAGTCGGCATCGATGGGTTCGGGAATGACGTTACTTAGCCCGATATAGTTCTGCGTTTCGGCGGCCTTTAGGCGGGTGAATTGATCGAACCCTTCCACGTTCTGTTCCAACTGGCGGAGGACAAGGAAGCTTCCGTTTCGGCCCAGGTCACGCAAGGCGGCCTGCGCGCTCGAATCAATGAAATCAGGAAACTCGGGCGGACATTGCGCGACCGCGGTCGGCAGGCAGTCGTGCGGGTCCGTTTCGGCGCGCACGGTCAGACTCGGCGGACAAAAGCCTTGGCCGCCGGGATAGCCCAGAATGAACTCGCCAGCCGCCAGGATGTCGCGCGTCAGAGGCATTTTCGCCGCCCGTCGCGCGCCTCGGATCACCGGTTGCGAGATTCCGTCTCGAAAGCCAAAATGTTCGAAGTCGATCCCCTTTGGGGAGGGCTGAGTCTTCAGGATGTGGAAATCTGTGACGCCGAACTGGTTGTACAGAGCTTTGTGAATAGCCAGCGCATCGACGAGGCGTTCCTTCTTGTCGGCATAGACAAACAGGACGGCGTCCGCCGCATTCGAGACGGTTTCCGGATGCGAGACGGTTTCGAGAGCCTTGTCGATGCTAATGGCGTCGGTCCAACGCCAGCCGGAAGGCGCGGAGTCGCCCGTGTCGCCAAGGATGCGGTCTCGCTGCGCCATGCCGATGTTGAAGGCGCTGGGGAAAGCGCCCAAACCGTTCAAGGAATTCTCTCCGGCCAGACCGAACTTGGCCAAACCTCGGGCGGAGAAGGCCACAAAATTGGCCACGGTTCTGCCCGCCGGCAATGGCCGGTCGCCAAAAGCCAAGGCGACCTCGATTGGACCCCCGGATCCCGCGGTTGCGGCGCCTGTCATACGCCGAAGCCAAGCCTGACACTGGCCTTGGGTGTCAGGCAGACGCAGGGCGACGCAGGCGGTATGCTCCAGTTCCCGAAATCCGCGTAAGACCAACGATTGTATCTCCTCTCCTTCGATTGAAGGGGCTGGGCGCTGCGTTGAACCGAAACAGTCCAACCAGGCGCGGGCCGAGGTTTCAGTGTCCGCCCGCATCAACCCCTGATGAATGAGGACGTTGTTGCGCATCTGCTCGGTCGTCAGGTGGGGGAAACGACTGTACCAAAATGGAGTGGGCAGCTGTTGACGCCGAACCCAGCGTTTGAAGCGGTCACCGTCACTGGCCCCTCCCGTGACCATGAAACTTGTGCGGGGAAAGCCGACGCCGTTGCTCCAGGCCGCGGTCTGCCCTGGGTGGGCTTTCATGATGAAGTCTTCCAAATAGCTTTCCCAGCTACCGTCATAGTTGGCCAGGAACAGGAATTTGTCCGACCCAGCCAACCGAAGCCAACGCGCATAGTGAATTGTCCCCATGTCGAGCACGAAGCCTGGACGACAATAAAACCTCAGAAGTTGCTTGATCCCCCACATGGCGACCGCAAGCCTCAATTTCGTGAACCCGCCGCTCTTCATGGCGGTGACGGCGATGAAATGGTTCTGAGCGTAGCCAGCCGCGTTCTCAACCCGGGCGATGGCGCGCATGGACTTGATGTCCGGCGCCTTGTCTTCGGGAATGTTGGCTATTTCCTCGAGGCGAAGCCAGCCAACAAAACCGATCAGAAGGACCGATACGAAGACACTGGTGGCGACGACTGATCCCGCCAAGGCGATCATCGCCGGTTCGGCAATGCGCCACCAGTGGTGGGGTGCAATGGGGAGGTAGATGACCACCCACAAGACAACAAACAGCGCCAGTATGGGCGCGCCGATCCACAGCCCGGCCGGTGATCGAGCGAAGTTCCACAAGGCTTCGAGAGGACTGGGTTGAGTCCAGTCGCAGAAGGTCCAATTCTGGCGATGCGGACGAACGAGGAAATCGCGGAAAGCGACCCCCTCCGAGCGGAGGCGCCCCAGACGCTGCCCTGCTGTGTCGTCGGGACGTGCAGCGCTCGCTTGCTCCTCCAGGGCGGGGTCTTGGTCGATAAGCCCGCGAACGAAGAGCAGCGCCCTGGTCGCGCGACCGTTGCCGCCAATATTCTGTTCGAGATAGTGATCCAGGGCTGTTTGGCTGAAGGCCGCCAATTTCTCCTGCCGAGCAATGTCGGCGACCAATAGGCCGGGCATCCCGTTGAAATTCAAACCGGTATTGCCCCAGGGATTGCAGCCTGGTTCCGCGGCCTGCGCCTCAAGCGCCGCGGCCAGCGTTGGGGAACAGCCCCGTTCAGTGTCGTCGAAGATCGGGCCGAGCCATTCGCCCACGTCGCGGGCTACACGCTTAATCGCTTCACCGGGATCGCCGTCGGCATTCAACTCCAGCAGGACATAGGGCGCGGGGGCGCTGGGCGAACCCAGATCGGCGACGGACAGTGAGGCGAAATGCACCACGCCGGTGGCCGTGAACGCCGCTGCCACCTTTCCCTCAGCGGGGTTGCCGAGGGCGGAGATCCCTAGCCTGAGTTGCCCGGGATCGACGCCGGCACGCACCGGCGCGCAAACAAGGATCATCGATTGGCCCGCCGTCGCGCCTTTCGGTTCGAAGCAGAGATCCAGGCGGCGGGGGAATGGCCCCAGCCAAGCAAGCCTTCCGGCTCGTCCCGGCGCCCGCCGCAGGTCCTCCTGGCGCAAAAGGACCGCGAGAATCGCGGTGATCTGCGCCACGGCCAATTCCTGGCCGAGACACTTGTGCGCGCTGCCGCCGAACACCAGTTCGGCGGAAGGCCCGCGACCAAGCCGGAACCGAGTGGGCGCCTTGAAGGCGGCCGGGTCGCGGAGGGCGGCCATGGTGGACACCAAAAGAATCTGGCCAACGCGGATCTTCCTGGCGCGCAGGGTTCCGGGGGCTATCCAGCGCTCCTTGCGGGCATATCGAAACTGTCCCGGAGCCAGGGCGGGATCGAGGCGCGCGAGTTCGAGAACGATGGCCTTCAAGCCCGCGTCGTCGTCATCGCCCGCCGCCTTCCTGGCTTTCGCCACCACCTCCGGTCGCCGGAGCAGTTGCTGCAGGATTTTTCCGGCGGCCAGGGTGTTGGTGGGAATGAACCCAACGGCGAGCCCCATCAGAATCGCGCGCATCTTCGGATCGGTGAGCTCGAACTCCGGCGCCGAGCCTTGGAGCGCCACAAGGCGGCCCGCCAAGGTGTCCGCATTAGGCGCCCGCCGCGCTCGCTCAATGGCCGAGTCGATTACCTGGCGAAGGCGCGCCGATGCATTGAGCGCCAGATCGCGGGTTTTGAGATTGCCGGTAGGGTCGGCGAACAGGAGGGTTGAAACCGCCATCGTCCAGTCCGCGAACGCGTCGCCATCAGCTATTTCAAACCCAAAGTATTTGCCGCAGGTGTCTGTGGCGACCCTCGTCACAAGATCGCGCACCGCGTCGATCCGCCCCGGGGCCGACCGGATCAGCCTCTCGGCAACGCGCCCGGACTCGGCGCCGAGTTTGGCGGCATCTGTGGGCTTGACGATGATCCGAAGGATGATTGCCTTTTCCCGTTCGTGGTCGGCACCTTGGACGCCCAGGACGTTGCTGGAGCTACCCGCCAACGCGGTCATTTCCGGGCCGTAAGGTGTCTCGAACGCCTCGCTGTCGGCAAGCACCGCTTGCACATCGTCAAAGCGCGTTACCCCCACCCATCGCCCAAACCTGGGAATCGGGCAAAGCATACGGAACAAATCCCCGATGAAGGGGGTGGCCCAACGGAAAACCCGGCTGGCCCAGGAATCCCCAAGATCGTTGAGATCGAACGCCGCCGGAACCTCGCGCTCGCGCGATTTCTTCCGCGCGCTGTGAATCGCGTCATACCATTTCGGTTGCATCGCTCCCTCCTCGTATCGAAATTCGTTTAATCTGGACGGCGCCGCGTACTCATGACGCGCGCAGCCTCGCGAGGCTTGGTCGATCGTCACACCCCTTGGCGGCCTCGACGACACCCTCGCGAAGATGGTCGTTCCAACTCCGATCGTTGAAGGGAAGCCAGGCTAGGTATTCGAGATTGAAACCGGGCTTGGCGTCGAGCAGTTCATCCAGCGCGTCGGCGGCGGACTCAAGATCACCGCTCCTGACCAAGGCATTCACCTTGATGACGTGCGCGTGCCAGTACGCTTTGCGCCGCGCGAGTGCTTGATCCGCGAACTCGATGGCTTCGGACCAGCGGGCCTGCAGGGTGAGCGACATGGCCATCTCGCTCAACGGATAGAACAGGTGCTGATCATTCGGGCTGAGACGGAGCGCCGTTTCAAGGGACCGGATCGCCAGGGCCGGCTCCCCGCTCAGCATGAGACAGCTTCCGAGCTGGGCGTGAGCCATGGCCAGGCTCGGGTTGAGGGTGGTCGCCTGGCGTAGCAGGCGCGCCGCCCGCCGCGACCGGCGCAGCCAGATATTGGCCATGCCCGCCAGCATGTAGCCGCGACCGTCGTCACAGTCGGCCAGGATGGCGCGTTGCGCCAACTGGCCCATTTCGAGGATCTGGGCCTCCGATCGCCGGTTGGCCCAAATCGAGTAAGCAAAACAGAAGGTTACCTGGATGAGCGCCTCAGAGGAGTGCGAGTTCAGGGCAAGCGCCTCCGCGAACAGTCCCCTTGCCGTTTCCGAATCAGCCTGGGTGAACCGGTTTAGGTGCCAGCGGCCCCGCCAGATCAGGTCGCTGACCGTTAGATCCTCCAGCCGGGTATCCCGGGCGCGAATTTGTTCCGCCCGATCAATTTGGGTGTCGAGCACAGCCACCAGGTCGGTGACCAAATCCTCCAGCGCCTTCTGATCGATTTCGGTCGCAAGCTCCATGCGTGGCGACCAAACCAATCGACCGCTGTCGGTGTCACAAAGGTTGACGGACACGCGAAGTCGCCCGTCCAGGATCCGCAGCCGCCCCTCAATGACGTACTTGGCGCCCAGGCTGCGTCCGACAGCGCAAGCATCGACGGCGCTTCCAAACGCGAAGCTCGAGCTGCGCGAGATCACCGGCAACCAGCGCAGGCGAGAGAGCCGATCGATCAGGTCTTCACCGATCCCCTCGCACAGGTATTCGTTTCCAGGTTCATCCGTGCAGTTGGCGAAGGGCAGGACGGCGAGGGCCGGCATTCCGTTGAATCCCGGCGCGGGTCGCGAAACATCGATGCCGGGGGTTGGCGTGGTGATCGGCAGGGTGCCTCCCGACGTGCGGGGATCCCGATCATCACCTTCGATCACCGCCACACCCCGCTCGCTCGACCTGCGAGTCGCAAGCGCTCTCCGTTGTTCGCGAAGCCAGTCTTCGAAGCCGTCTTCCCCCGCGATGTCCAATCCCTCGAGAAAATCCGCTGACACGAGGAGCGGGCGTGCGGCGCGGTCGTCAGCTGGTCCCGTAGCGCGCGCATCGACATCGACAAAATGGAGATTCAGCCCAATACGATCACGCCCACAAATCAACAGTGGCGTTGAGAAAATGTTGAGGCTGCGGCGCAGGTTCAGCAACTCGCTTCGAAGGCTGCTGCGCGCCTGATCCTGTTGACGCGAACCCCAGAGCTGCTCCTGCAGCCATGCCCTGCTGCGCTCGCCTTCGTTGGCCATGGCGAGCAATGCGAGTAGCGCCACACTTTTTTTGCTTACGATTTCCACGCGCTCGCCGTCCGGATCTATTAGCCGGAACGCACCATAGAGACAGAGCTTGAACCGGAACGGCGAGACTTCAGCGTTCGAGGTTGCCGCCGCT
>JAYUBD010000266.1:0-6320 GCA_043740995.1 Caulobacteraceae bacterium
ATCTGGGCTCCGACCCAGACCCCGCAGTTTGGGCGGGCGCTGACCGCCAAGAGTCTCGGTCTCGCCGAGGCCGATGTCACCGTTCACATGACCCGTTGCGGCGGCGGATTCGGGCGGCGGCTGAACAACGATTATATGATCGAGGCGGCGAAACTGTCGCAGATCGCCGGGGTTCCGGTGAAGCTGCTGTGGAACCGGGCCGACGATCTCGCCCACGACTTCTACCGTCCGGCGGGCTGGCATTTCTTGAAGGCGGGCTTGGATGGCAACGGCCGGCTGATCGCCTGGCGGGACCACTTCGTCAGCCTCGGGACCAACGACAAATTCGCCGCCAGCGCCGGCATGTCCGGCGCGGAATTTCCCGCGCCTCTGGTCGATCACTGCCTGATCGAGACCTCGTTGATGCCCTGCGGCGTTCCCACCGGCGCGTTGCGGGCGCCTGGCAGCAATGCGCTGTCCTTCGCCTTCGAGTCCTTCATGGATGAACTGGCCCAGGCCGCCGGTCAGGACCCGGTGGCCTTCCGACTGGGAGTGCTGGGCGCGGCGCGCGTGGTGGGTCCGGCGGGGGACGCCGGCTTCGATACCGGTCGCGCCCGCGGCGTCATCGAACAGGTCGCAGCCGTTTCCGGATGGGGCAAGACCGCCCTCGCCAAGGGCCAGGGCATGGGGGTGGCCTTCTATTTCAGCCATCGCGGCTACTTCGCCGAAGTGGTTAAGGCCCGGGTCGATCAGTCCGGCCGGGTCACGGTGGAGAAGGTCTGGGTGGCCGGCGATGTCGGCAGCCAGGTGATCAATCCCAGCGGCGCGGAAAACCAGATCCAGGGCGCGGTGCTGGACGGCCTTGGCCAGGCCCTGGGTCAGGCGATCACCATCGAAAATGGCCGTGCGGTCCAGGCCAATTTCGATGGGTTCAAGCTCTTGCGGATGAGCCAGGCCTGCCCGGTTGAGGTGCATTTCGTGAAAACCGCCCACCCGCCTACCGGCATGGGCGAACCGGCCCTGCCGCCCGTCGCCCCGGCCCTGTGCAACGCCATCTTCGCCGCCACGGGCCGCCGCGTGCGCAGCCTGCCGATTGATCCTGTGGCCCTGAAATGGGAGTGAGCCCGTAGCGCCGACCTCCCGCCGGCTTCCTTTGCGCGACGGAGGCGCGGGCTCGGCGGATATTGGCGCTGGCGATAGGCTTTCTGCGCGCTAACAAGAGCATGCGGGTCGTCATCCCGAAGCGGGCCTGAAACACGCGTCCCCCGTCTGGCCGGTATTCTCTTTTTGCAGATCCTGCCTCACCTCAGTGTGCGGAAATAGGCCCGCACGTCGCCGACGAACGCCTCGGGTTGTTCGAAGGCGGCGAAATGGCCGCCCTTGGCCATCTCGGTCCAATGGGTGATGTTGGTGAACTGGTCGACCATCCATGACCGCACCGGGGTGACGATCTCTTTGGGAAACACCGCGACGCCGGTGGGAATATTGACCGGCAGCGGCGCGCGACCGCGCCCGAAGCTCTCCCAATAGAGGCGGGCGGAGGAGGTCGCCGAGGCGGTGGTCCAATAGAGCATCACATTGTCGAGCAGTTCGTCGCGGCCCAGGATATTTTCCGGATGGCCGTCACAATCGGTCCAGGCCCAGAACTTTTCGAGGATCCAGGCCGCCTGACCGGCGGGGGAGTCGGTCAGGCCATAGCCCAGGGTCTGCGGGCGGGTGGCCTGTTGTTTTGAATAGCCGCTGTCCCAGTCCCGGTAATAGGCGGCGCCGGCCAGGGCGCGCTGTTCATCCGCCGTGGGTTCGCCGCCCGCCTTGGGGGACGAACCCATGGCCAGGGTGATGTGGATGCCGGCGCAATGGTCTGGATCGCGTCCGCCGATCGCGGTGGTCACCGCCGATCCCCAATCGCCGCCTTGCGCGCCATAGCGGCCATAGCCCAGGCGGGCCATCAGCTTGATCCAGGTTTCGGCGATGCGCTCAACGCCAAAGCCGACCGCGACGGGTTTGCCGGAAAATCCGAAGCCGGGGAGGGAGGGGCAGACGACATGGAAGGCGTCGGTCGCGTCTCCGCCGAACGCGGTGGGGTTGGTCAAGGGCTCGATCACCTTGTGAAACTCCACGATCGAGCCCGGCCAGCCGTGGGTGATGATCAGAGGCATGGCGTCCGGATGCGGTGAACGGGCATGGATGAAATGTACGGCCTGCGCATCGATGGTGGTCATGAACTGATCGAACCGGTTCAGCGCCGCCTCACGGGTCCGCCAGTCATAGGTTTCCGCCCAATAACCGCAAATCTCCTGGATCCAGGCGAGCGGCGCGCCCTGGCTCCAATCCTCCACCAGCTCCTTGTCCGGCCAACGGGTATTGCGCAGACGGGCGCGCAAGTCGGTCAGCGCCGCCTCGTCGATGGCGATGCGAAAGGGCGTGATGGCGTCGGACATTAAGCGGTGCTTTCGGGATGACGGGTCACGGACCAGACTATGGCGCCGCGAGGCGGAAACATAGTTCCCCGTTCGGCGCCAAGCGGCTCATCCGCGGAAGCGGCCGTCCCGCTCACCCCAGTCGAATGTCGATCCGATGACGGGCGCCGTCCCTGGCCAGGGGAACCCTGAGGGGACGAGCGGCCGGGATGTCCGCGCCGTCGAGTCGCGCTGAGGCGATGCCGCGCTGAACGCCATTGGGATTATCGACGGCGATCACATAGGTCGCGCCGTTGCGCCGCAGTGTGATCTCGAATCCCGGCCAGGATCGTGGAATGCAGGGGTCCAACACGGCGCAATCACCTTCGATGACCAGGCCGAGAATGCTCTCAAGCCCCGCCCGCTGCATCCAGGCGGCGGAGCCCGTGTACCAGGTCCAGCCGCCGCGCCCGACATGGCCGGACGCGCTGTAGATGTCGGCGGCGACCACATACGGTTCGACCTTGTAACGGTGAAGGTCGCTGCGCGTGCGGGCGTGGTTGATTGGATTCAGCAATGAAAACAGGGCGGCCGCCTTGTCGCCTTCGCCAAGCCTGGCCAGGGCCATGACCGACCACAGCGCCGCGTGGGTATATTGTCCGCCATTCTCGCGAAGGCCGGGCGGATAGCCCTTGATATAGCCCGGATCCAGGGCGGTTTGGCCAAACGGCGGCGTGAACAACAGGGCGAGTCCCTCCTGCGGCAGGATGAGCTCCCGCTCGACGGCGGCCATCGCGGCGGCGGCGCGCTCGGTCGGCGCCGCGCCCGACAGCACCGACCAGGATTGAGCGATCGAATCGATTCGGCATTCTTCATTGGCGGCGGAGCCCAGGGGCGCGCCGTCGTCGAACCAGGCGCGCCGATACCATTCGCCATCCCACGCCTCGCGCTCCTGGGCGGCCCCGAGGGCCCGGGCGTGGTCGAGCCAGCCCTCAGCCCGGACGTTGTCGCCGCGCGTTTGGGCAAGCTTCGCAAAACCAGTCAAAGTGGCGATCAGCAGCCAGCCCAGCCAGACACTCTCGCCGCGGCCGCCGGCGCCGACGCGGTTCATGCCGTCGTTCCAATCGCCGCTGCCCATCAGTGGCAGGCCGTGGGCGCCAACGGCGAGGCTGGCGTCGAGGGCGCGCGCGCAATGTTCATACAGGCTGGCGGTTTCGTGGGTCTCATCCGGCTTAAAGAAGCGATCATCCTCGCCGGTTTCCAGTGGCGGCGCGGTCACGAAGGGCACGGCCTCATCCAGGATGGCGGCGTCTCCCGTGGTCGTCACATAGTGGGTTGCGGCAAAGGTCAGCCAGGCGCGGTCATCGGATATGCGGGTTCTCACGCCCTGGCCGGAGTGCGGCAGCCACCAGTGTTGAACATCGCCTTCCAGGAATTGCCGGGCCGCGGCGCGCAGCAGATGCTCGCGGGTCAATTCCGGTCGAACCCCGGCCAGAGCCATGCCGTCCTGCAATTGGTCGCGGAAGCCGAAGGCGCCGCCGGCCTGATAAAATCCTGACCGCGCCCACACGCGGCAGGCGAGCGTTTGATAGGTCAACCAGCCGTTGAGCATGATGTCCAAAGACCGGTCGGGCGTTTTGACCTGCACCCCGCAGATCGTCGCATCCCAGAAGGCTTTGACCTCGCCCAGCACGGCGTTCAGATCGGCCACGCGGTATTGGCTGATCAGCGCCCTCGCGGTGTCTTCGTCAGCCGCGTCGCCGAGAAAGAACACGATGTCCACCTGACCATTGGGCGGAATGAACAGCGGCGCGCGCAAGGCGGCGCACGGATCAAGGCCGCCGCCGACGCCGCCGATCAGCGGACCGGCCCGCGCCAGGCCCGCCGGCAGGGCCAGGGTGCCATTGCGACCGATGAAGGCGCGGCGATCGCCCGTCCAACTGGTCTGGCGACCGGCCAGATCGGCGAAGGCGACGCGTCCCGCAAAGGCCGGGTTCCAGGCATTGCTGGCGAACAGGGCCCCGGTGACCGGGTCACGGCATGTAACGACAAACGGCGCGGTAGCGTCTCGTGCGGCGCCCAGCACCCATTCCACATAGGCCGTCACCGAGATCCGCCGGGGGCGCCGCGAGGTGTTGCGCAGAGTCAGGCGCGAGATCTTGATCGGATCGGCGAGGGGGACGAATTCCTCCAACCGCGCGGCGACGTTGTGAGATTCATGCTCGAAGCGGCTATAGCCCCAACCATGGCGGGCCACATACGAGGCGCTCTCGTCGCGGACAGGCAGGACCGTCGGACTCCAGACGTCGCCGGTCTCTTCATCCCTCAGATAAAGACACTGTCCCGGTCGATCGCTGACCGGATCGTTGGACCAGGGCGTGATCTGGTGTTCGCGGCTGTTGAGCGACCAGGCATATCCGCCGCCCTCGGTCGAAACCTGGAAACCAAAGGAAGGATTGGCGATCACATTGATCCACGGCGCTGGCGTCGTCTGCCCTGGACCCAGGATTGTTACATATTCCCGACCATTCTCGGCGAAGCCGCCCAGACCGTTGAAAAACTCCACCCCGGCCTCGGGCTGGGCCACCTGCAGCAGGGCGGCGGGTTTGACGGTGCGGGCGATGGGGCGCTGAGCCGTCTTGATTTCCGGCGCACGATCAAGCTGATCCACCAGAGTGCCGCGCTCTCCGATCAGGACCACGCGGGCGACCGCGGCCAAAAGCGCCCCGGATTCCGGCGCGATCAAATCCGCTCGCAGGATGAACACGTGCCCGCCGGGACGGGTGTCACTCATCTGTGGCCGGGACTGGCTGGCGCGGACCAGGGTTTCCAAAGCGATCTGAAGATCCTGGACATAGGAAGCGCTACGCTCATTGATGATCACGAGATCGACGGCCAGGCTCTTCATTCGCCAGTATTCGATCGCCTGGATGGCGTCCCTGGCGACGTCGAGTTGGCTGATGTCGGAGATTCGAACGAGGACGATGGGGAGGTCGCCGGAGATTCCAAGGCCCCATAGCGCCGGTTGCCCGCCGACGCTGTCCCGCATCAAGATTTCGGAGGGCGGGCGAAGCGCTGGCGCGGGATAAAGAACATGTCCGGCCAGCCGCTGGTATTGCCCCGCCGTCGCGCGATCGATGCCCAGATGGTGCAACTGGACCTGGGCCTGGGTCCAGGCCAGCGCGGAGGCGCGCTGAAACGCGCCGATGTCGTGGTGCTTGTCGACCAGACCAAGCACTTCGGCGCGGGTGGCTGCCGCCATGGTCCAAAAATCGATCCGCGCCGTGGCGCCGGCCTCGATCCGGACACGCCGGCGAAGCGCGAAGATGGGATCAAGCACAGCCCCGGTCGCGCCCGTCAGAGGCCTGCCGTTCATCGCCGCGGCGGGGGTGTGGATGCTGTTTCCGCGCCCGAGAAAGCGGGCCCTGTCCGTTTCAAACTCGCGGCGGCCAATAATCTGGCCATCCACCACGGCCAGATGGGCGGCCCAGACTTGCGGCTCGGTGGGCGTGCGGCGACGCCGCGTGGCCAGAATGGCCCCCAGACCGGCCAGATATTCAGTCTCGACGAACAATTTGGAAAAGGCCGGATGGGCGACATCGGCACTCTGAGGAGCGAGGACCAGTTCGGCGTAGGAGGTCACCTCGATCTCACGCACGCGGTCGCCGAGGTTCGAGAGGGTCAGTCGGCGAACCTCGGCGTCGTCTTCGGCCGACACCAGGACATCCAGGGTCGACGCCAACCCGTCATCGCGCCTAGCGAACGATGCGTGATCCTCATTGAAGATCACTTCATAGCTATCCGGCTCCGCGCCTATCGGCTGGTAGGTGGCCGACCACGTTGCCCGGCTCACGGTGTCGCGCAGGAAAATGAAACTGCCCCAGGCATCCCGGCTCAGATCCTGGCGCCAGCGGGTTATGGCCAGTTCGCCCCAATGGCTGT
>JAYUBD010000267.1:0-1858 GCA_043740995.1 Caulobacteraceae bacterium
TGCTGTTTTTCTTGAGCCTCGCGCAGGTGAAGCGATACGCCGAACTGCAACGTGCGCTCAACGAAGGCGCCGACGGCGTCCCGTCGCGGGGCTATGCCGCCGCCGACCTGCCGCTTCTGCTGACGGCGGGCGTCGGATCGACGTTCGCCGCAACGGTGATCTTCGCGGTCTATCTCATTCAGGAAGAATACCCTCGGCACATATACCACCATCCGCAATGGCTTTGGGCGATGATGCCGATTCTGCTTGGCTGGCTATTGAGGGTGTGGCGGCGCGCCGTTCACGGGCGGATGAATGAGGATCCAGTGCTTTTCGCCCTGCACGACCGGGTATCGCTCGCCCTGGCGGGCGCCGTCGGCCTGATCCTGGTCGCCGCGTGGCTCTGATCTTTGCGCCGCGCCGCGACTATGGCTCCTGGGGCCGAGTGATCCGGGCGGAACATTTCGTCGCCCGACCGGCAGATCGGCGGGAGGCGTCCATGGCGATGACGGGTGGCGAGGCGTCGGTGCTGGCCTACGGATGCGGTCGGTCCTATGGCGATGTGGCGCTGAATCCGGGAGGTCGGTTGCTGGATTGCCGGACCCTTGATCGCTTCATCGCCTTTGACCGCGCCACCGGCATGTTGACCTGCGAGGCGGGCGTCACCCTGGCCGATATTCTCCAGGTCGCGTGCAGGCCGGAAAAGGATGGAAGCGGCTGGTTCCTGCCGGTGTCGCCCGGCACCCGTTTCGTGAGCGTCGGCGGCGCGGTCGCCAACGACGTGCACGGCAAGAACCACCACCTGATGGGAACCTTCGGCGAGCACGTTCTGTCGCTGGAAATCGCGCGTGGCGAGGGCGTGGTCGTGTGCGACCGCTCAAGGAACGCGGAGTTGTTCCGCGCCACGATCGGCGGTCTTGGACTCACCGGGATCATCCTGTCGGCGACCCTTCAGCTAAGGCGTGTTTCCGGGCTCGGCGTCGAAAGCGAGGATATCCGCTTCGGCTCTCTTGGGGAGTTCTTCGAACTGGCGCGGGAGTCGGAGAACGTCTGGGAATATACCGCGGCGTGGATCGACTGCCTTGCCGAGGGACGCGCGCTGGGGCGCGGCGTTTTCTCGCGCGCGCGACATCTTCCGGGCCTCGCGGCCGAGCCGCCCGGCGAGGAGCGTCCGGCGACACTCGCTGAGCCGCCGCTGTCTCTCGCCAACCGACTGACCTTGCCCGTTTTCAACGCATACTACTGGCGGAAGCTCGGCCTTCGCGCGCGCGTGAAAAATTCCGGCCCGTACCAGAATATGCTCTATCCGCTTGACGCTATCGCCGGCTGGAACCGACTGTACGGCCCTCGCGGATTCTACCAGCTCCAATCGGTCACCCCCCCCGGCGCCCCCGAAGCGTTGCGCGAACTTCTGTCGGTCATCAGCAAGTCCGGTCAAGGTTCGATGCTGACGGTGCTGAAGAGTTTCGGCAAAAGGCCCGCTACGGGCATGCTGTCGTTTCCGATGGAAGGATTTACCCTGGCGCTCGATTTTCCCAACCAGGGGGAACGCACGCGATCCCTTCTGGCCCGACTAGAGACCATCGTTGTACAAGCCGGCGGCCGGCTCTATCCCGCCAAGGACGGCCTCATGAGCGCCGAGAGCTTCCGGCGCGGATACCCGCAGTTGGAGACCTTCTTGCCCCATATAGATTCGCGGCTGTCATCGGGTTTTGCACGGCGGATCGGTATTCAACCGTGCGAGACGGCCTAATGCCGGCGCGGATCGCGATCTTCGGCGCCACTTCGGGCATTGCGACCGAGGTCGCCCGCATCTACGCACGGGAGGGGGCGGCGCTTGTGCTCGTTGGCCGCGACCGCCTAGGGCTGGACGAGCGGG
>JAYUBD010000268.1:0-1858 GCA_043740995.1 Caulobacteraceae bacterium
ACGCCGTCGAGCAATCCGGTCAGGTCCGTCCCACCCTTGACGATGAATGCCTTGCGCACGCCCTTCAGGCCAAGAACCTCGTCAAGATTGGCGCTGACCACCTTGCCGCCGAACACCGGGCACTTGGTGTAGGTTGCGTACAGCATGCCCGGCACGGTGATATCGATGCCGAACAGGGGCTGCCCGGTGACCACCTTGGGGCTGTCGACGCCCGGCGTCGAATGGCCGATGATCTTGAAGTCTTTGGGATCCTTCAGCGTCACTTTGGACAGGTCAGGGGCCGGCAGCGCCGCCGCCCGCGTGGCCAGCCCGCCATAGGTCAGGGTACGACCGCTCGGGATGTGCCGCACCACGCTGTTTGCCGCGGTGCACTCGGTCTCCGGGGCGGACCAGGCCCGCGCCGCCGCCGCGATCAACATGGCGCGGCCCGCCGCGCCGACGCGGCGCATGCCATCCCAGTTCATCGGCGTCGCCATACTGCCACCCGCGAACTGCGGGCCATAAGCACGGACATCGACCGGGGCCTGGGCGACACGCACGTCGCGCCATGCCACGTCAAGTTCCTCGGCGATGATCATCGGCAGCATGGTCTTGATGCCCTGACCGATCTCCGGATTTTTTGAGACGATGGTCACCACCCCATCCGGCGCGATGCGCAGATAGGCGTTCAGAACCACCTGCTCATCGGCGGCCCGTGCGCCCATCGGCAGATCGAAACTGAGGAGCAGGCCGCCGCCGGCGGCGAGGCCGACCTTGAGCAACGTGCGGCGCGAAGCGAGCGTTTTGGTCATGGTCTCAGCCCGCCTTGGCGCCGACGGACGCCGCGTCCTTGATGGCCGCGCGGATCCGCAGATAAGTGGCGCAGCGGCAGATATTTCCCGACATGCCGGCATCAATTTGCGCGTCGGTCGGCTGGGGATGGGACTTGAGCAGGGCCGTGGCCGACATGATCTGACCGGCCTGGCAATAGCCGCATTGCACCACGTCATGGTCCAGCCAGGCTTTTTGCACATTGCGTCCCAGAGCGGTCCCGGCCAGGGCCTCGATGGTGGTAATGGCGCCATCACCGACACTCTCGACGGGCCGGATGCAGGACCGGATGGCGACGCCGTCCAGATGCACCGTGCACGCGCCGCAGAGGCCCGCGCCGCAGCCGAACTTGGCGCCCTTCAGATCCAGCGTATCACGCAATACCCAAAGCAGCGGCGTATCGCCCGCTACATCAGCCTCGCGCACGCGACCGTTCACCTTGATTCGGAAAGTCATGCCTGAGGTCCGCTCCCGCGCGATGCCGTGAGGCTCATTGTGGCGCGAGGCGCCACCGACCGCAACACCCCACGCCTCCCCTCTGTGGTCAGCTGGTGGCTTGTGCCGAAGGGCGATCCCGCGAAGAATAGCCTTCGTACGGAGACCACCATGAACGAAACACAACCGAGGGCGGTCAGTCGCCGCGATATCATGGCTGGCGCGGGGTTAGCGCTGGCGGCGACGGGCGCGGCGGCGCAGTCATCGCTCGCGCCGACGGTCGGCGGTCTGGGCGGCGCGACCAACCCCTCTGACGTGTTCGCGGTGGCCGAGACCGCCTATGGCAAGGTTCAGGGCGTGATCAATGCCGGGGTCCGCGAGTTCAAGGGCATCGCCTATGGCGCACCCACCGGCGGGCGAAACCGCTATCTGCCGCCGCGAAAACCAGAGGCCTGGCGCGGGGTGCGCGAAGCCTTCGCCTATGGCCAGATCTCGCCCCAGACTCCGGCGGATCTGCGCAGCGAATATTCCCAGATGATCATGTGGGACCGGCATGTCGGTCCCGGAGGTCTGGGCGAGGACGTACTGAACCTCAACATCTGGACGCCTGGCC
>JAYUBD010000269.1:0-1857 GCA_043740995.1 Caulobacteraceae bacterium
TGACCGTCGAGGGGCTCTACTGGGCGATGGACGCCGGACCTCGCAACGATGCCTGTCCACAGTTCACCGATCACTATTTCACCGGGGACTATCCCACGCGCCTGTTCGACCGCGATCGCGCCAATGCTCGCCACGACATCGTCGAGCGGCAGTTGTCGTTTCTGATCGACGCATGAGCGGTGCGCTCGTCGGACGGGTCGCGCTGGTCACCGGGGCGACGCGCGGCATTGGCCATGCGGTCGCCCTGGCGCTCGGCGGGGCCGGCGCCCACATCATCGCCATTGGCCGCACGCAGGGGGGCCTGGAGGCGCTTGACGACAGCCTGTTGGCGCTGGGCGGCGAGCGCGCCACCCTGGTTCCGATGGACCTGATGGACGGCGGCGGGATCGACCAACTGGGCTATGCGGTGCATCAACGCCATGGCCGCCTCGACATTCTGATCCACGCCGCCGGCCTGTTACAGGGATTGCGGCCCGCGGCGCACATCCCGCCCGCCGTCTGGGATCGCGTGATCGCCACCAACCTCACCAGCGCCTTTCGGCTGATCCGCTCGCTGGAGACCTTGCTGCACGCCAGTGACGCCGGTCGCGCCGTGTTCTTCACCGCCGAGCAGGCGACACGCCCGACCGCGTTCTGGGGGTCTTACGCCGCAGCCAAGGCCGGCCTGGAGGCCCTGGTTCGCTGCTGGGCCGATGAAGTCGAAACCACCAGCGCCATTCGCACCCTGCTGGTCGATCCGGGCGCGGTGCGCACCAAATTGCGCGCCGAGGCCTATCCCGGCGAAGACAAAGACGCGCTCACCTCGCCTGGCGATATCGGCGCCATGGTGCTTGATCTCGTCCAGCGTTCAGATCCCGGACAGCCCATCCACGCCAAACGGTACGCCGATTGGAAGGCCGAGCGCGAATCGCATCATTCGTAGCGCGGGCTTTCAGACCGCTACTCTACCCGATCCACAGGGGGTCAGAGCGGGCTGGAAGCCCGCGCTATGGGGGGCGGCGCGCCCTCCAGATCAGTCCTTGGCGACCCGGGCATTGCGGCGCCGCGTCTGGAACGCCTTGACCGGGTCGGTGATCTCCTCCGCATAAGGGTTCTTGCCGGACTTGACGCTGATCCGGATCGGCGTTCCGGGCATCTCAAAGCTTTGGCGCAGGGAGTTCACCAGATATCGCCGGTAGCTGTCCGGCAACTTGTCGGCGCGACTGGCGAACAGAACGAAGGTCGGCGGTCGGGCCTTGATCTGCGCCATGTATTTCGGCTTTACCCGGTGCCCGTTTACCGATGGGGGCGGGTGGCGTTCGACCGCCATTTTCAACCAATCATTGAGGTCACGGGTCTTGAGCTTGGTTGACCAATCATCATGCGCCTTGAGCACAGCCGGCATCAGGCGGTCCAGGCCGCGCCCGGTTTCGGCGGAGAGCGCGATAACCTGCGCGCCCCTTAGCTGGGGCAACATGCGCTCCGCGTGTTCGATGAAGTCGCGGAGCCGCTGACCGGGATCCTCGATCAGATCCCATTTGGCCAGCACGAAGACCAGCGCCCGACCCTCCCGTTCGACCAGATCGGCGATGGAGAGATCCTGCGTCTCAAACGGGTGCGTGGCGTCCATCACCAGGATCACCACTTCGGCAAAGGTGATGGCGCGGATGCTGTCCTGAGTGGAAAGCTTTTCCAGGGCTTCGTCGATGCGCGCCTTGCGCCGCAACCCGGCCGTATCGACCAGGCGAATCCGGCGGCCCTGCCAATCCCAGTCGACGGCGATGGCGTCCCGGGTGATGCCGGCTTCGGGACCGGTCAGCAAACGCTCTTCGCCGATCAGTTGATTGACCAGGGTCGACTTCCCGGCATTCGGCCGAC
>JAYUBD010000270.1:0-1855 GCA_043740995.1 Caulobacteraceae bacterium
GGCCCCCTTGCCCGCCGCCGCCCAATCCGCCCTCGACAAGGGCCTGGCCGCGGCCAGGCAGCAGGAATGGCTGGTGGCCATCCGTTACTTCGATGTCGCTCGGTCGGCGGCGCCCGGCTCAGCCGTCCCGCTCTATAACCTGGGCCTGGCCGAGGCGCAGCTGCCGGGCCGCGAGTTGCGGGCCGTCGCCTGGTTCGACGCTTATCTGGCGCTCGATCCCAATGCCGCCAACGCCGCCGCCGTGAGAAAGGAAGCATCCGACCTGGAGATCCGCGCGGAGGGCGAGGTCGCCAAACTGATCGAGGCGCTCAAGTCCCTGGCGTCGCAGATGCCACCCCCGGACTATTATGGCCCGCCAGGCGTTGCGGCGCTTTTGACCAAAAGCGGCGATGCCGAAGCCGCGGAGCAGTTCGCGCAAAGCCAAACCAACGACGACATGCGGACCTTTGCGGGACAGGGGATCGTCGAGGCGTTGGTGCGCCTCAATCGTATTGCCGACGCCATCAAGCGTGCCGATCTGCTTCCCGACGGGTACCGGCAGACGGCCTTTGACGCGATCTTCAATGCGCAACTCGCGGCCGGCGCCTATGCCGATGCAAAAGCCTTTGCCCAACGACGGCCAGAAAATTACCAGCTGGACGAACACCTCTCTCTGGCCGAGGCCGCCTATAAGGTGGGGGCTCATGACGATGTCACCTCGATTCTCAGCGACGCGCGCGCCTTGATCGACAAGGTTTCCGACCCTGACGTCCGAGAGAACCAACTCGCGAGTTTTGCGGTAACCGAATACCAAACCGGTCGGCGCGACGACGCCGAAACCTTGCTCGGCCAGGTCAGGAATTACGCCGAAAACTATTCGGGCAAGGATAAAAATGGCCACAAGATGTACGTTCTCGTCGGGCTGTCGAGATCCGAGAACAGGATGGATCGTCGGTCAGAGGCGTTGGGTCTGATGGGCGAAGCCCTCGCGGCGCGCGACGCCGCGAAACAGGCTCACGAAGAACAAATGGGCATCACCGGAAACGCGTTCTGGATCTGGACCGGCACGCTCTACGGCCTGCGCGACTATGATGGCGCACGGGCCTTGTTGACGCATCTCTATGGCGACGATCCGGCATTCCAGCGCAGACTTGTGGATGAAATCGCGACGGAGAAGGCCTCGGCTCTGGCCGACGCCTGCCAGGCGGTCAAAGGCGCTTCGCTCAAAACCCTGGCCGATGTCGGCTCGTCGCCGGCTCAGCGCGCCCAGGCCTGGGCCGCCTATATCAAGGGCTGCCTTGGCGGGCCGCTCTTCACTACCGACTTCAGGTCCACAATGGCCGGGATCGGTGGCTTCAACCCGCAATACGAGCCGAAGGCCCAGGCGATTTTCGAACACACTCGACAACCGGCGGATGACCTAGCGGGCGCCATCATCGATATCGCACAGCTGGAACACCGCTGAATGCGAACCATGGCCGGGGAGCGACGAAGTTGAGATTCAGAGACTTGCCGGCATACTTGTCGGGACGCCGCGACCGCGATCTCACGCGACCGCGTGGGGTTCGCGCGCCGCCGCGCCTTGATCATCGATTCGCGCGGCTGATTTGGCTGGCCTCCCTCAGCTTGGCGCTTCCGGCTACGGCGCCGGGTCAGACGAGCGGCGCCGTCGCCACTCCGGCGTCACTACCGTCCGCCGCCCAGTCCGCCCTCGACAAGGGCCTGCTCGCCGCCAGGCAGCAGGACTGGCTGGTGGCCATTCGCTATTTCGGACAGGCCCGTGACCGGGCGCTGGACGCGCCGGCGCCTTTGTACAATCTGGGCTTGGCCGAGGCGCAGTTGCCGGGACGCGAGTTGCGGGCCGTCGCTTGGTTCG
>JAYUBD010000271.1:0-1853 GCA_043740995.1 Caulobacteraceae bacterium
CCGCCGGCCGGGCGGATCCAGGGCGTCAATTCGAAACGCCCCGGCGGCCCGGGATAGAGATCAGCAGGCGCTTCGGCTTCCAGGGTCTCGAACGCGGTAACCATTCGGTCGCGCAGGATCTCGAACCAGGTCTTGGCGCGCGCCACACGATCAGCGGTCTCGGTCAAATTTGGGGTCATGGCGCTTTTGGGGTCCACTGTCGGAAAGGGGTCTGGCGGCTAGGCCTCGGGGTAGCCGCCCGTCTGCCTCAGCCCCTCGCCCAAAGCCAGGGCCGCGGCGGTTGCGATGTTCAAGGACCGGGCGCCGACCACCAGGGGGATCCGCAGCCTCGCCTGGGCGGCCTCGTGAACCCAGTCCGGCGCGCCGGCGCTCTCGGAGCCCATCAACACGGTATCGCCGGTCTGGAACGAAAACGTCAGCAACGATGTGGCGCTTTTCGTGGTCAGCAGGACCAAACGGGTTTGACGCTGTTGGGCGCGCTCAAGAAAGTCCGACCACGAGGCGTGGCGTTCCACCTCTCCCAAGGGGCCATAGTCGAGGGCCGCGCGCTTCAGCGAACGGTCGTCCATCCGGAAAGTGCAGGGCTCGATAATGTCCAATCCGACCGCCAAACAGGCGCACAGACGAATGGCCGCACCGACGTTTTGCGGAATGTCTGGTTGAAAAAGGGCGAGACGCATTCTAAGCGAACCTCACAGGAGACAGTGACGTCTCTAATCGACGACATTGAGGGTGAACTTCAAGGTGGCAGATAGCCTGGCGCAGACGGCTCCCGACTCCGGACACGGGGTTGCCGACCCCGGTCGGCGGGATTTTATCTTTATCGCCACGACCGCCGCGGCCATCGGCGGCGTCGCCGCCGTGGCATGGCCGCTGATCGATCAACTGAACCCGGCCGCCGACACCCTGGCGCTCGCGTCGCTGGAATATGATCTGAGCAAGGTGGCGCTCGGCCAGGAAGTGACCATCGCCTGGCGCAAACAGCCGGTGTTCATCCGTCACCGCACCCCCAAGGAAATCGCCGACGCCGTGGCGGCCGACAACGGATCGCTCAAGGATCCGCAAAAAGATGCCGACCGGGTCAAGGCGGGCCATTCGGAATGGCTGATCCTCCTGGCGAGTTGCACCCATCTGGGTTGCGTGCCGACCTTCGCTCAGGGCGAATATGGCGGTTGGCTGTGTCCCTGTCACGGTTCGGTGTACGACACCTCCGGTCGCATCCGTAAGGGTCCGGCCCCCAAGAATCTGGCGGTTCCGGATTACGCCTTCCTCAGCGCTACCAAAGTCAAGATCGGCTAGACGTCAGATGAGCGGACATTCGAGCGAATACGAGCCTAAATCGGGCATTGAACGCTGGCTGGACTCCCGCCTGCCGATCATCCGATTCGGGTCCGACCTGTTGACGTTCCCGACGCCCCGGAACCTCAACTATTGGTACACGTTCGGCGCCATTCTCTCATTCTGCCTGGCGGTTCAGATCGTCACCGGCATCGTCCTGGCGATGCACTATAACGCCAGCGCCGCCGGCGCCTTCCAGTCGGTCGAGCAGCACATCATGCGCGACGTGAATTTCGGCTGGCTGATCCGCGGCATCCACGCCAACGGCGCGTCAATGTTCTTCCTGGCGGTCTATCTGCACATTCTGCGCGGCATCTATTATGGCTCGTTCAAAGCGCCGCGCGAGATTCTCTGGCTGCTGGGCTGCGTGATCTACGTTCTGATGATGGCCACCGCCTTCATGGGCTACGTCCTGCCCTGGGGTCAGATGAGCTTCTGGGGCGCCAAGGTGATCACCAATCTAATCGGCGCGGTGCCGGTGGTCGGGAATATTTTTACCACCCTGCTGTGGGGCG
>JAYUBD010000272.1:0-1852 GCA_043740995.1 Caulobacteraceae bacterium
CGGGGAGGGACAGAAGCGTGGTTGATCTGGAAATTCTCCGCGAGCGCGGCCTTGAACGTTTCATAGACCCTCTGTTCGAACGCCAGAACGTCGTCCCGGCCCTGGGTCATCTCGGCGCTCTCGAAGGTCTTCAAGACCTGGCCATCATGCAGCAGCAGGCCGCGGTCGCAGCGGGTGGCGAAGGCGGCGACGTCATGCAGGGCGGTGACCAGGGCGCCGCCGGCGTCGGCCCAGGCGCGCAGGGCGGTCTTGAAGTCGTGGCCGGCCACCGGGTCCAGCCAGTTGAACGGCTCGTCGAGCAGGACCACGCCCGGCGCTCCGATGAAGGCGGTGAACAGGCACAGGCGCTGGCGCATGCCGGCCGACATGGCGCCAATCGGCTCGGTTTCGAGCCAGCCGACATCGAGGGCGTCATAGATCGCCGCCGGCGCGCGGCAATCGGCGCGGCGGGCGACGGCCAGCAGATCCAGCAGTTCGCGGCCATACAGTTCGCCCGGCAGGCTGTCGGGCGGCGGGGCGAAACCGATGCGCGTCGCCAGGGCCGCCGCCCCGACGTCCCGGCCGCCCAGACGCACCGTGCCGCCGTCGATCGCCAGGCGACCGTTCAGCGCCCGCAACAGGGTGGTCTTGCCGCTGCCATTGGCGCCCAGCAGGCCGAACCAGCACCCGGCCCGCGCCTCGAACGACACGCCGCGCAGGATCGGCTGTCGCGATATCGACACCCGAATGTCGCTCACCTCGAGCACGGGGTCTAGCGATCCAGCCAACGCCGCCGCCTCGCCGCCCGCGCCAGGATCAGGCCGCGCGCCAGCAACCAGACCGGTCCAAGCGAGGTTTCGACCGCGGCCATGGTCAGGGCGGCGGCGAACTCCAGCGCGGTGGAGAGCGGGGCGCCCCGCTCGGACCTGATCATCCGGTGCAGGAAGGCGAACAGGGCAACGATGCCGAGCGCCGTGGCCGCCGCGACCGCCGCTTCGATGCCGGCGACCCAGCCAGACCCGGCGGCAAGGCCCGCCGCCGCGCCGCCGAGCAGCGCCGTCGTCAATGGCGCGGCATAGAGCCAGGCAAACACCCTAAGCAACCCCACCGGTTCACGGCCCAGCAAGCCGGGTAGTTTTCCCCTCGGAAACAGTGTTGCGCCGGCCAGGACGGCGGCGATGGCGGCGATGGGATAGCCGATCTCCGGCGCGGGGCTGGCCCGCGCGGCCATGCGCCCAACCCCGGCCCCGAGGATCAGCAACGCCGCCGCGACGAAGCCGGGAGACACCGGGCCTCGCCGGAGCGTGGCCATGGCGATGATCAGGGCGGGATGGCCGAATGCCCAGGGCGAGCGGCGACCAACGCGCGACGATGCGACCCCGCCGGCGGCCAGGCGGCGTGCTCCGGGCCGCGGGATCCAGGCCACCGCGCCGCCGCTCCCGGCCCCGGCCCCGGCGGTGATCAGAAAAACCCCGGCGGCAACGGGATCCAGACTGGCGAACGCCAGGGCGACGCCGAGGATCAGGCCAAAGCTCAGCGCGAGGGCCCGGATGGTCAGCCAAAGGGTCATCTGGCGCGGTTCCCGGACCAAGGCGTGAAACGGACCGGCCAATAGCCGCGCCCTGTCCCTCGAGCCCGCCCCGCCATAGGCGCCGAAGACCAACACGACCCCGACGCCGTAGGCGATCACCAGCCGCGCCCAGGACGGCGCCGCCACCAGGCTGTGAAACGCCGCGCGCACCGCCGCATAGCCGATGCCGAGCAGGACCAGAACGCAGAGGTCGAAGGTGATGTCCCGGGCGGCGACGCGGATAAAAGCGCGAAGGCGGCAGATCTCCAGCCGCGTAAGCACGCCGATCACATGGATGTCGCC
>JAYUBD010000273.1:0-18737 GCA_043740995.1 Caulobacteraceae bacterium
CCTTGATCGCTGCGCGGGCCGAGCGACGGGCGCGGATCGTTCCGAAACCCAGAAGGAAGGCATCGCCGGCGCCGGATGTGGCGCCGAAGATGAGCGCGACGCCTGGAGCTGAGCCGGCCAATACGGGCGGCCTGGTTGCGAGGATGGGTCGGAGGGCAAGTTCGGGGATCTCGATGGAGCAGGCCCGCACACAGCTAGTCGATCTCAGGGAGAGAACCATCAAGGCGGCGTTCCCTGACGCCGACCCGATGCGCGGCTTTCTGAGGAAGACAATGCTGGATGAGTTGCTACGCAAGCGGCCAACCGACCTTGATGAATTCCGGCAAATGATTCCTCTAGATCTTCGCGAGCGAACGGACGCAGAGCAGGTCAAAGCCTTTCAGGAGCACGTATTTGAGATACTGGCCAATTTGGACGGTTAGTCCTTGGTCAGCGCGCGATTGAGAGCTGGCGACCTCCGAGCGTCGCGAAAGTCCGCATCCGGCACGTGAGTACGATGACCTGTTGGCGTTGGCCGGCGCGGCTGAGAGCGTCGAACATGCGCTCAATCCGATCATCATCAGAGAACACCAAGGCGTCGTCGAGGATAATCGGGACCGGTTCGCCCCGTTCGCAGATCATTGAGCCGAGGGCGAGGCGGACCAGGACCGCGATTTGTTCTTGAGTGCCGTCCGAGAGTATCTCGAATCGCTCGGCGACGGGCCCGTCACGGCGCAGCCCAGTGATCGCGAAGCCGTCGCCGATTTCCGGGGTCGCGTTGGGAAAAAGGTCCGTCAGAAAGGGTTGGAGGTGCCTGGCGACGGGGGCGTTCAGGCGGTCGCGCTGTTCGCGGTAGCAACGCTCGATGGTGTCCCGGAGTAGAATGAGCATATCGACCCGCGACTGCAGGCGTTCGCTTTCGCGGGTGCTCAGCTCGAGTTCTTCAGTGCTCGCGGCAACACGATCACCGAGCCCCTCGGCGCCGATTGCCGAGATTTGTCCCTCGAGTTTGGCGATTTCGCGATCGAGGCGCCCCAACCGGTCCCGCTGGCCTTCGAGCGCGCTCTTCAACCGTGCGCACCGGGTCCCAAGGCGCGCGATCTCATCGTCGGAGGGCGTCTTGGCGCGCTGTTCGAGGAGGGCCGCCGCCACGATCTGATGTTCACGCGTTGCAGTGACCACATCAGCGCCCGCGGTGGCCAGGCGTTCCTCGCGCGTCTGGTCGGGCAATGACGCGATGTCGACTTCTAGCCGGCGAAGGATCTCGTCGAGTTCGCCTTGCAGACGCCCGGCGGCGGCGGCGCATTCGGTGCAGATCTGATTCTGCGCATCGATGACGCCATTCAGACGATCAAGCTCGCGTCGCGACTTCTCGCGACGATCGGCGAGTTCGGCCTGCTGTCGGGCGACGTCCTTCGCATCGGGCAGCTCGGTTAGCACCGCGGACTTCAGGGCGGCGGTGATAGCCTCGTCGATCGCGGCAATGTCAGTCTTGAGGCGGTCGATCTCTGCGGCGAGCGACTTTCGATCAACCCCGACGGCCCTGAGCTCGGCCATAATGGCCGCCCGGTCACTTTCAAGCTGCTTGCGGCGAGCATGTGCCTTGCGCAGATCGGCCGAAGAAGCTGCGTTGGCTTTCATAAGGACGGCGGGAAGTTCGGCTTCAAGCGCCTCGCGCCTAACGAATTCAGTGGCGCCGAAGGCTGCCGGCGGGTTGGCGGTGACGGTCGCGATATCCGCGACCGTGATCACCATTGGCGCTACTAGCGGTCTGGCCAGGTTCTCCGCGGTCACTTGGCCATCGACGCGCACTTGGCTCCCCGAGCCCACACTTAAAGTAACGGAGACCTGAGCCGCTCCGGCCTCGAGGCGCGCGGTGAGCTGGCCGAGCTCCCGCTCGATTGCGTCCACCTGTTCAACGGCATCCGCGGTCGCGGCATTGGTCTCGAGCTCAGCCTCGATCGGGGCCAGGCGATCACGAACGCCAGCGAGTAGCGATTGGCGGGCGACAAGGTCGGATCGTTTCGCCTGGCTCGCCAGAGCGGACGCCAGGAGGTTCAGGTTTCGCTCCGTGGCGTCGTCTTCGCGGTTCTGAGTTTGCAGCTCTGTGATGGAGAGCCGCGACTCGGCGATCAGTTGCTCAGCCTCCTCGGTGCGGCTTTTCAGAGGGGCCATCTCCTCGGCGATTGCGGTCTCGCGTCTGCGACTGGCGTCTATCCGTTCGGCACAGTCTTCCAAATTCTTGAGCGCGCGGTTGGCGTTGTCGAGCTTGACGCGGGCGTTCTGTTCGCCGGATTCGAGCTTGGTAAGTGCCGATTTGGCTTCAAGGGCCGAGTCTAAATCCTTCTCTGCCGTGGCGAGTTCATCCTTGGTCTTTTTCACAACGGCCGGATCGGTGAGACCATCGCGTTCGCGGGTGAGATCATCCAGGTTGGAGATCTGTTCATCCGCAATCCGAAGACGTTGCCGAGTATCGGCAAGGTCCTCGGAAAGCCGTTTAGCCGTGGCGAGGGCTCTACCGAGCGGGCCACCGTTTTTGACTTTGCCGGTGTTCGCGGTCAGATGCTCGTCGAGCTCGCCCCTGATCGCAGTCAACACGCTGCGTGCGCGCTCGCCTCCGACCATGGTTCCCACTTCCTGTTGAACGATGTCGTTCAGCGCGTCCGCCGCGGCGTCGGTGAGAGACGGCGTCTTGAACGACTGACCCTGGCCGACCCACAAGAGCCCGAAGGCCGCCTCGTCGACCGACCGGCCGCCACCCGGGGCGATTCCGAGGATCTCCCAAAGCTCTTCGTCCGCCTGCCGGCCGCGAGCGATCTCAACGCCATTGCGGCGAAGGACGGCCGACGGACTGCGGATGAAAGACTTCTCTATCGAATAGTCGTCATCCTTGTGACTGAATCCCAGACTCACCGAGAGCGGGAGCGACAGTCCCTCGGTGCAGAGGCCGGCCACCGACTTGTTGCTCGTCGAATGGCGCTCGAAGAGGCAAGCGCGGATGGCGCGGAAAAGCGTCGATTTGCCCGCCTCGTTGCCGGCGGCGAGAATGTTCACCCCGTCCCCGAGGCCTTGAACTGAGACCGCCGTCCCGAACCGGCCGGCACCCTCGACGGAGAGGCTGGTGATTTTCATCGGCCTCGCGCCTCGTCCTGTCCGTTCGTCAGCAGGAAGAGCTCCATCAAGGCGTCATCTGCTCTTTTGCGGCTCGCTGCATCCTTGGTCTCGTCCTCGCAGATTCCGCGCAGAAGCTCGGCGGCCCCACGGAGCACGCCGTCAAAATCGATTCGCTCGAGGTCCGCTGCGGTGGGCCGCGCCGAAAGCCGCGAGCGGTCGACGTCGAGCCAGAACATCGCTGCGCTTAAGGACAGGAGGCGAGTGTCGAGTTCGGCGTGGCAGGAGAGAGCCAGTGCCCCGGTCAGGGTCAGCCGCATAATGGTCGACGAGAGGTCGGTCGAAGCGCGAAGCCGCTGTTCGAGATCTGGAAGCTGCTCCGCCTCGTCGAGCCGATCGTCATGGGACTGCCAATTGAAGCGGCCAACTACGTGCTCGGCCACGAGCGGCGGCGCCCCTGGTCCGGCGACATCAACAACCAGTGCTTTGCCGGCTTGTTGACTGGCAAACCGATCCGGCTCCGGTGTGCCCGCGTACCAAACCTTTTGACCGATGCTGACCGTACGATGCCAGTCACCTAGGGCGAGATAGTCGAGCTCTGCCTTGTCGGACCGCGTAGGATCGATCGGGTTGTTGGCTTCCCCCTCGCTCTGGAAACCGACGACTGAGCCGTGAGCCAGTCCGATCCGCAACGCGCCTGGCGGTGACGGCGCTGTATCCATCCAGTCTGTAAGATCGCGAACGTCACTCTTGCGGAGCAGGGGGGCTGGCAGGAGGGTGACTCCAGCCAGATTTACCGGCTCCGGTGAGAGCAGCAGGTGAACATTATCCGGCAGACCTGCGGCGCGCGCGCGATCCCAAAGCCCCTGCGAGCGGTGTGGATCGTGGTTGCCGGGAATAATGCGCCATTGGACGTGGCTCGAATGCCTCATGCGCTCCAGAGGTTCGAGGAGGGTCTTGGGCGAGGGCGCATCGTTGTCATAGAGATCGCCGGCGACGAGGATGTTCTCAACGTCCTGCGACTTCGCCAGCGCGCCCAAGGTCTCGATGGCGTCGAGCCGTGCTTGCTGTAGCACGGGTTCCTTTTCGCCAAACTTCCGGAAGACCTTGCCGATCTGCCAGTCGGCCGTGTGTATGAACCTCATCGCTCGACGTCCCCGTGGGCGTCGCCTGACCTAGCATCATTCACAGCCCGCGCCTAAGCGCCTCTGCGCCATTAGGTGGCGGCCGCCGGAGATTGGAGTATCAAGTGCGATCGGAAGGGGAGCGTAGATGGCCGTTAAAACCACGATGGAGCGCGTGCAGGAGTTTGCGCAGACGGCTTTGGCGTTAACGCCGGTCATAGTCCTTGGCAGCGGCGCGTCGGCAGCCCACGGCGTTCCTGGGATGGAGCCTTTGGCGGCGCATCTAAAGACGCTGAGCCCTCCGAAATCTTGGGTCGGAGACGAGATTGACGAATGGACTGCGTTCCGCAGCCAACTTGGCGCCGGCAAGGATCTTGAGACAGCGTTGGGCGCAGTTCGGTTCTCCGATCGGCAGACGCATTTTGTCGCGGAATCGACCCGAGCCTTTCTTGTGCCATCGGATTTGACCGCCTTCCAGGCCTTGCTGCGTGATCGTCGATGCTTTCCCCTGACGCGCCTCTACCAGCATCTGTTTACCAGCACGCACAGGACCATCGACGTCGTCACCCCGAACTACGACCGGCTGGCCGAGTACGCCGCAGACGGTGGGGACTTCAGTCACTTCAGTGGGTTTAGTTACGGGCATCTTCAAACACGTTCAAAGGACGCCAAAACGCGCCTCCATCACGGGTCCGATCCGGCGCGCACGGTTTGCATCTGGAAGGTGCACGGCTCGCTGGACTGGTTTCGCGACGAAGCGAACCAAATTATCGGTGCCCGGGCCTGCCACGATACGCCGCAGGGCTACACCCCGGTGATGATCACGCCAGGGATCGACAAATACCGCCTTGCCCACGCCGAGCCGTTCCGAACCATTTTCGGATGCTCGGACGCCGCGCTGGAGCAGGCGAGGTCCTATCTGTGTGTGGGATACGGTTTTAATGACGAACACCTGCAGACCAAGTTGGTCGAACGATGCGACGCCAACAGTGTCCCGTTGGTGGTAGTCACCAGGGCGCTAACGTCCACGGCCAAGGCATTCTTAAGCGGGGGCCGTTGCCGAAAGTATCTGGCGCTCGAAGAATCCGCGTCCGGAACGCGGGTCTATTCCAGTGACGAGCCCGGCGGTGTGGATTTGCCAGGTGAAGCAGTCTGGAGATTTGAAGAGTTTCTGGACATGACATTGGGAGACGCCGCGTGAGCATACTCGATTACGCCGATCTGGACGCCCTGGGGCGAGTCCTTTCGGTGGATACTGCCACCGTCATCATCCGTGTCGATGACGTGACTGCGCTCCGATCGCTCCAGGTCAATCGTCTGGTGGCGCTTCAGAGCAGCATGGCGGGACAACATTTGATCGGCATCATTCAGAAGATCACGCGGACGGCGGTGGAGCAGAAGGCCGGGATCGCCGATTTGGAGACCGGAGAGCAGGCCTTCCCGGAAGTGAACCTAGTGCGCATCGCGCTGATCGGCACGCTCATCGATCAGGTGGGCAAGCGGACCAATGTCTTCCGCCGAACCCTGGAGACCGTCCCTGAGATCGACGCAAACTGCTTCGCCCTGGAGGGCGAAAAACTCACTCGTTTTATGCAGGTCATTTCGGCCGTTTCCGGCGACGGCCAGCGTCTTTCGCTGGGCCAATACACACTCGACCCGAACGCCGAGGCCTTTCTCAATGGCAACAAGCTGTTTCAACGTCACGCAGTAGTGGTGGGCAGCACCGGCTCTGGCAAGTCTTGGACAACGGCTAGGCTGCTCGAACAGGTGGCCAAACTGGACAGCGCCAACGCGATCGTCTTCGACATGCACGGTGAGTACGCGTCACTGACCGGCAACGGCTTTGAACATTTCAGAGTCGCTGGTCCAGCCGACATCGACGCTGGGCGCACTATCGAACAGGGCGTGCTTCACCTCCCATATTGGCTTCTGAGCTATGAGGCGCTGGTCTCTATGTTTGTGGATCGAAGCGATCAGAACGCTCCCAACCAGGCCATGGTGATGTCCCGCGCCATCGTGCAGGCGAAGACGGCCTATCTTCAGGCAGCCGGCCACACAGGCGTCCTGGCAAACTTCACCATAGACAGTCCGGTGCCCTTCGAGATCGACGTGGTCTTGGCCGAACTGGACCGGTTGAACGCCGAAATGATCCCTGGCGCGCGTGCCGGGAGTGAAAAGCAAGGCGACTTCAACGGCAAACTTAGTCGTCTCATCCAGCGGCTGGAGAGCAAACGCACTGACCGTCGCCTGGGCTTTCTCTTCCCGTCGACCACGGCGACCCTGAAATTCGAGTGGCTCAACCAACTCGTGACCCTTCTCCTTGCCGGAAGCAAAGCCAAGGCCGGCAAGGGCGGGGTAAAGGTGATCGACTTTTCCGAGGTGCCTTCCGACGTTCTACCGCTGATAGTCGGAATGGTCGCGCGCGTGGCCTTTTCCGTCCAGCAGTGGTTGCCCGCTGGCGGACGTCACCCCATCGCGCTGTTTTGCGACGAAGCGCACCTGTACATTCCGGAGCATGCGTCCTCAGGCGCCGCGGAGAACTCGATCGCCGTGTTCGAGCGAATCGCGAAGGAAGGCCGCAAATATGGCGTCGGCCTCGTCGTCATCAGCCAACGACCCGCCGAGGTGAACCGGACGGTGGTCAGCCAGTGCAATAATTTGATCGCCATGCGCCTGACGAACGGCGAGGATCAGGCGGTCGTGCGCCGCCTCTTGCCCGACAGTCTCGGCGGATTTGGCGACCTCCTGCCTGTGCTCGATACGGGCGAAGCGCTGGTGGTCGGCGACGCTATTTTGCTGCCCACTCGGATCCGCGTAGCAGCGCCCGTCAACGAACCCCTCAGCGGAACAATCGATTTCTGGGATCGATGGGCGGATCCCGCTGGGTCGAGCGATTTGACGCAGGCAGTCGACAATTGGCGGCGCCAAACCGTGTTGAAGTAGGAACACGGTCCTGAGGAAGCATCGGGGGAGGGACCGGCTAGGCCTCGTCGGCCCGCCTTAGAAGCCATGCGGTGAGGACATATCCGCTCGAGGCGACCATGCTGGCGTCGTCGGCGGTGATATCTTCTACTTCCCCGACGACACGGCCGTGGCCGGTTCCCGCCAGGTTGCGCAGTTCGTTGGCGGTCTCGATCATGGTTTTCGCGCTGCTGACGATCTTCCTCAAATACCGCTCGCCTTGCGTCGACGGCGCCGACGACGCCGTGAGGCCAAGCTCGGAGAAGCAGCGGTCGCCAATCACCTCCGAACCTGCTCGCTTATCGGATCGCGCTATCACTTGGGGCGGCCGAATCCCGGCCGTTGTCGCGCCAATTCATGAAGGCGAAGTCGCGCAGCGAGGGGTGTGGCCACGAGGGGGCTCGAAGCTTGTGAGCTTCAGCGCCGGGCGGGGGCTTAGAGGCGCGGGGCCCAGGCGGCGATCTGGTTCAGCAGCCCCTCGAACGCCGGTTGGCCGTCGTAGTAGAGCGCGCTGGACGCGGTGTAGGCGCTCTGCAGCCTGCGGCGCGCGTCGGGATCGCTAAGCGTGAACGCCTCGTTCTCCGCGATCACCGGATTGTCGGCCGCCGGGAACCGCCTCGCCTTGTGGGCTAAGTAGTCCGGCGAGCCGACGAAGGCCTGCACCATCTCGTCCTGCAGCAGGCTCGCAACGTCGTAGTAGTGTCGCATGAAGTTGGGTGGAAATTGCCCGGTCACTTGCTGCTGGCGAAACTTGGTGGAGATCGCCTGAAGCTTTTCCACCAGGGTGTAGCCGGGGTGGTAGCAGGGGACGGCGAGCGCACGGTTGTCGAGGATCTCGACCTGGCCGGCGGCGAAGTCGTAGGCCCAGGCGCTGATGTCCTGCGGTGTGTTGGGCGCGACCTCGTCGAACCCCACCTCCAGCAGAATGCCGTCCTTCAGGCCATCGACCGATCCATTGGCGCTGGGATAGAGCAGCCGGATGCCGCCGTTGCGATAGCGGGGCAGGTCGTCGAAAGCCTCGTCGCGCTCGACCGCCTGGACGCCGTCGATGACGATCGTCTCCGCAAGGCGGTCGAAGAAGGCTTTCCGGCTCTCGCGGTGGGCCGGCTTGTCATGGTTGCGGCCGGCCATGACGTCCCAGTCCGCCGGCGGCTCAATGCGGATGTCGATGTCCTCGGAGAATCGATGGATCAGGCCATACCCCTTGGACAGGGAGGTGCCGCCCTTGAGCTGGAAGGTCAGGCCAAGCTGCTGCAGGCCATAGAGGCTCTGTATGATCCAGTAGTCCTTCTCGACCAGGGCCGGGACGACCTTGCGCTGGTCCGCGACGATGCGGATAAGGTCGGCGAACTGCGCGTGGTTGTGCAGGAAGTCACGCGGCATGCGGGGGCTGGACCTCCGCCAGGGCGCCGGCGAAAAACCGCTTGGCCCGTTCCGAGCCATAGGTCCGCACGGCGGTCCTCAGCTTGCCCACATCGCTGGCCGGCAGACGGTCCTTCACCCGCAGCAGCACCTCATGGGGGTCTTCCCCGAGCTGATCGACGTTATTGACCAGGTCGACCAGCAGGAATTCCCGGCTGAGTTTGCGGGGGAACGTCGGCTTCATGCGGAAGTCGTAGGTCCACCCGCCGAGGGTGAACTTGCCGTGGCGCTTGTGGTTGTAGACCACGGTCCTGTTGTGCAGTTGGGTCGTGCCGACCCCGAGGCCATTGTAGGCGTTCGGCGAGGCCATCAGGAACGGGCCGCCCTTGAGGAAAGTCGCAACCAGTTTCTCATCCTCGGCCGGGGCGGCGCCGAAGGCGGTCTGCTTCGGCGCATAGTAGAGCCCGCCCGCCAGCTTGGTGAGCGCGCCGGCCTCGACCGCCTGCTTCAGGTGGCGGTCGACCGAGGTCGACCAGGCAGCCAGATCCGCCCGGCGGTACACCTGACCGGGACGCAGCTTCCTGGCGAACTCGTCGAACTTGCGCATGGGACCTATCTAGGCGATTTGATTCCATATGCAAGAAAATTTATTGAAAATTCATGCAAATAGCACGCCAGACGGCCGCGCTAAACGCCCTTCAGCAGCCTCGCGCGAACCTCGCGTCCGCCATCAGCACCGTCCAATTTTTCCTCGACATACCGGAACACCCAATCCTCACGCGATTCCTGCGCTGGCCCGATGGCCATCATCTGGAAGTGAGGCATCCGGACCCCCTCGGTCGGCAGGCAACACTCAGCGTAACGGAGTTTGGACTTGCACGGGCAGGGGCCGTCGGCCGGCTGGTTGGAGAACAGGTCATGAGGGCGCCGCTTGTGCGTCCATTCGCCTGACCACGGATGAAACCGCCCCGAAAGATGGTCGCGCACGTACTGGGTTACGTCATACCGATCGTCCATCTGCAGGACCGAATACTTCTGCACCGGGTCGGTGACAATCGAGATCTCGCGTGGGATCGCCTCGGTGTTTCCGCCGCTGAAGGGCATCCGCCTGGTGGGCGTCACCTTGTCGAATTTCCGAGGCGGTCAAGAACAGCCTGCCGACGAGTTTGCGCTCCTCGACGCTTCAGGTGCACCATGAGGTTAGATCGCCTAGTTGCGTCATCTCACTCAAAATCCGCGAGGGCCTTCAGGAGCTATGTGCCTGACCCCGCGCACGTTAAGGCGCTGGGGGATGTGGGAGCCACCGTACTTCAGGATTTTCTGCCAGTCGCCGGATCATGCGCGATGCTAAGCGCGGTCTATGCAGCTCGGATAGCGGCCCATAACCGCGCTTGACCGGCGCTGCGGCGACCTTGTGGTGATGGGGCGGGGTGTTGGCGCTCCCCTTCGGGGCCGTGCTCTATCTCTGCTACGCTCCGACCGCACCCCGGCCCGGGGTTTCGGCCCTTCGGGTGACGATCGCCTAGCGCAGGGCGGCACGGCTGCCGCCGCTTGACATAACTGCCACTTTCTGGGGGTTATAAACTTCCACAAACTGGAAGTGTCATGGGTAGACCCACAAAACCCTCTGGATCGCTGTTCACCTCGCGGGAATTGGCGCTGGCGGCGAACCTTTCCCCACGCAACATGGCGCTCGTCCACGATGAGGGCCTGGCGCCGACGCCGGCGGAGTCGGGCGCGGGCAGGGGAGGGCATCGCCTGTACAATAGCGTCGGCCTCGCCCATGCGGCGCTGATCGGAGCGACCCACCTGGCCGGGTTCGAGCTGCTCGTTGCGGCCCGGCTGGCCTTCGTCGTTGCCGAGGATGAAAGCCACAACCACGGAAAGCTGCTCTCCAATCTGGCCGCTTACCTGCAGCGGCCGTACAATCCTCGGCCCGGCTATCGCCCCTGGGGCGCCGCGCTCGATATCGACGATGATTTCGTCATCCACGGAAGCTTGCTGGCCAGCGTCATCGACTACCGCCGCGGAGTGGCGCTCACGGGCGACATGATCATCGACATCGCCGACCACGAGTACGTGCTCACCGAGTACGCAGGTCCTCGGCAGGTGAAGGTGTTCTCGCCCGTGCTGAAGGAGGGGATGCCCGCGAGCCCAGATTACCGGATCGTCGGTCGTGGCTCTGGCGCCAGCATCATTCCCATCGTCGACGAGGTCGACACCATGGACTTCACCGCAAACCCCGCGTCGGCGGCCCGGTACAAAGCGATCCAGAAAGACTACCTGGTAGCCCGTGAAAACGCGGTCGCCAGGGTGCGCATCAACGTCTCCCTGGCCATCAGGAACGCCTTCGACCGGGTCCGTGACGATCGCGCCCGCGTGGCCGCGTAGCTGGCCGCGGGCCTGGAGGATAGGGATTGATCAGCCTTAAGTTGGAGAGGGCGCGCACACGTTTCCGCGACGCGTTGGCCATCGCGCCACAAGACCGATTCCTGCTGCTGCTGTGGGCAGTCAATGCCCTGCGCGCCGGCCAGACCGAGATTGCTTCCCGCTTTATCCAGTTCACCCACGAGCAGGCCAAGCAAACCATTGGCGACGACCATGCCATCTTCCCCTGGGAGCTGGAGACGTTGGCGACGCAGTCCTTCCAGACACCCCGCCAGATTGTAAGGCGCTTCTGCCGTTGTGAAGATTTTGACACCGCTACGGCCTTCACCGGCATGTTGCGCAACCTGGAGGACCAGGAATTCGGAGCGCTGTCCAAGGCCAAGCAGATCCAAATCTTCAACGAGGTCCATCGGATCGGGCAGCGTCAGTTCCCCTGGCAACGCGGCGGGGCGAACCTCTCCGATTTCTACCGGCCGCTCTACCTCTACGGCCAAGGCAAGTGCGCCGACTATTTCGCTGCAACTCATGGCCTATCGATCAACGATTTCTCCCTGGTGGGCTTCGCCCTGTTCGCCATGTTTTCAAGCCGACCTTTTGCTATCAGGCCGCCGAACCTCGGCGAGGTCGAGTTGACGCCCGAGACGGTCGAGGCCGCTTTGCGACTGTTGTCGATCTCTGCCGACCGCGCCGGGGCCGCCCAGCGCGACCTTGTGCGCGACACCGGCGCGAGTGGCTGGCCGATCGCCTACCAGCCGAGCGTTTTGCGGCGCTACCCCGTGCTCAGCCTCGGCGGACGGCCGGAACGATTGATGGCGCCCCTGCCGATCCTGGTCCTGCAGCGCGTGACATTCGAGCTCTACTACGACCTGATGGCTGCCGGCGGCGACCTGCGCAACGAGATTGCCGCGCGGTTCGAGCAGTACAGCGCCGACTTCATCCGAGCGATGATGCCAGCCTTTAGGGTCGAGCGGGAGTACCGCTACGCCGGCAAGCGCAAAGGGGTTGGTTTCAACAGCCCGGACATTCTGGTCGATCAGGATGACACACTCGCCATCGTTATCGAGTGCAAGGCCACCAAGCTAACGGTCTCGGCAAAGTTGTCTGACGATCCGGCCGCGGACGCAGAGATGCGGTACGCCGAGATCGGGCGCGGAGTTTATCAGCTGTGGCGGTTCTTCGCTCACACGCGGATGGGCCTTACAGGTCGCAGGATGACCGACGCCACAGCGGGGTTGCTGCTCACTCTCGACACCTGGCTGGTAGCGGCCCTGACTCTACAGGACCACGTCCTAAAGGTAGCCACCGCTCTGGCCGATGAAGATGTTGACATCACCGCAGACGACCGTCGACCGATCGCCTTCGCTGCCATCCAGGACTTCGAGCGATTGCTCAGCCAGGCAGACGAGGCGGGCGTGCGCGCCGCCATCGCGGCTGCTCACGAGCAGCGATTCCTTGGCTGGGTGCTTCCCAACGTCGAACAGGACCTGAACGGGTCGCGCAAGAAGCGGAAGCGTTACCCATTCCGCCCCGACACCCTCCTGCCGTGGTGGACCCGCTTTGATGGCGGTGATGACGGGCACGACGAAGATGAGGATGAGGGGTCATGAAGGCGCCTCGGCCGCGCCGGCCGTGCATCTTCTGCGGATCGACGGCCAAGATGACTCGGGAGCATGTCTGGGGCGATTGGCTGCGCGAGATCGTGCCCGCCGAAATGAATAAGCATCAAGTCCGTGTCGAGCGGATCGGTGCGCCCAGGACGCCGATGCAGGTGGAGATGGGTCTGCGGGCCGGCGACCCCTTGAGCAGCAAGGTCAAGGTGGTCTGCGCCCAGTGCAACAACGGCTGGCTGAGTCAAATTCAGGAGCGGGCGAAGCCCTACTTGATCCCTTTGATCCGTGGGCACGCGATCGCGCTCGGAGCGAACGGTCAGCGTGCGGTCGCCGCCTGGTGTGCTATGGCGACCATGACCGGTGAATACATCGACCGCGACCCCGGTGCCGTGGCTGTGTCCCAGGCCGACCGCGACTATCTGCGCGAGCGCCGGGCCGCGCCGCCCGGTTGGAAGGTCTGGATTGGGCGCTACATCCCCCACCGTTGGCCCGGGCGGTGGCTACACTTCACTGTGCCGATCCTCGAGGGGAAGGACGCCACCGGCGATCCCAACGATCGGCTAGAACCGGTGAACACGCAGTCGACCACCTTCGTCATTGGTCAGCTGATCGTGCACACCCTGAGCAGCGCGAGCCAGCCTATCGTCGATGGCTGGGAGTGGCCGCTCTCCTCGCGGCTGCACCGGCTGACGGCGCGCATCTCGCCGCCGCGTGAGTCCGTCCTGGTCTGGCCGCCGGAGAGCCTACGCGATGACGATGCCGATTGACTGGCCAATGCCTTTTCTCGAATGATCGACGCGGCCAGTAGGTCCATGTCAGGAAGGCGGCTGTATTAGGTATACGACAGGACTAACTGGCTACAACAATTTCGTGTCTAACAAATCTCATCATAAATTCAATAACATATCGCGTTATTACTCAATTGGTCTTCGTAATCGGCTTGGCGAAAGGCCGTCGGAAATTTTATGACCATGGTTCATTGCTTGACGCCCAAGCCTATCGAAGCGCCGATGGAATCGCGAACAATGGCCGTGGCTGGCCAGCGCCAGTCCATGCAGCCTAGCGGGTAAAAAGATGACCAGAGGCAATAAGCTCGCCGCTCCCACCACGCCGGAACCCAAGCCCGAAGCGCTCCTAGAGGAGATCATCGATGACGTCCTCACGACCGCAACGATGAGCTTCAACGACTGGTGGGCGCTTAGCAAGACACCCATGGTCCCGCTGGCGATTCCCGTGGGATCGGGCACGCAATACCGGGTCACCCAGATCGGCGTTGATGCGGCGCACACCCTGGCGGGGATGAAATGGAAGGCGCGGGCAGACCTGCAGCAGAGGTTCACTCGGAAGGAGTACGACCGACTGGCGTTCACCGCCATCGGAGAGGCGATCTCCACCTGTCGCGCGCACCTCCCGCCCATCGATCCTACCAACGCGGACAAGACTCCCGATGACGCCTTCTACCGAGCGGTGGCGGGCGATTTCTCAGCCAACCTCGACCGGCTTGCAGCCGTCGCGGGACCCGAGGTTGACAGACATATCCCCTGCCAGCTCTTCGATCCTGACCAAGGCGTCCAGGGCTTCAGGATGGGCCCTGTCGAGTTCCTGCCCCGCCCCGACTGGATCGCGCGCTATGTCGTCAAGCCTGCGCAGCTTGTCCTCATCCAGGCCGTCGAGACCGGAGTGACCCCTTTTGCGGACCTGCGCCAGCAAGCCTTCGCGCCAGGGCGCACCCACGACGAACACGCGGCATGGACGATCCTAAACGCATTGGGAAACCATGCTTGGATCGGTTCGATCCGCCTCAAAGACCATGCGTTGGAACAATCCCATCGCAAGGCATCGACTCTCGTGGGTTTGGCTATCGACGCGATTGGGCTGCGGTTCGACGTTGAATCCGCGCGTCGGTTCACCAAGGCGGGCCGTAAACATCTCTATTCAGAAACGCGACTGGCCAGCTCCCCGACCGGCCAGTTCCTTAGCGGTTCCAGCGTCCGAATGCCCGGTCTTGGCGCGGCGCCGGGCGCGCTGATAGCGAAGATGGCGGCGGAAGCACCCTTCCTGGACGCGGTGGGCGAGGTCCTCAGTGCTTATGTCGCTGGCCGCCACACCGGCAAGGCGCCCCACTTGGTCGAGCGTTGGGCCAACGCCCTCTACTGGGTTGGCGAGGCTCGGCGCGAGCAGTCTGACTTCATGGCGGTGGTGAACTACGGGTGCGCCGCCGACGGACTGTCGGGCGCGGGCGGGGTGGCCAAGGAGATGGTCGCCTTCGCCGAAGTCGCCCTGAATCCCAAGAAGCTTCCCAACCCGCCGAATTCCTTGAGCGTCAGTCAGGCGGTCAGCCGGGTCTATCGCGAGGGCCGCAACAAGCTCGCCCACGGCGAGGCCCCTGGTCTGTTCGAGGACCTTGCGGAGCTTCGGTCCATCGGAGACGACCTCCTCGCGCAGCTATTCGACGTCGTGACGGTCGAGCTGGCTGAGGCTCTCAAGGTCAGGAAAAACTGGTTTCAAGTCGACGAGAAAGCTGCCTACAAGGCCTTCAAGATCCGTCTCGAGCAGCGACCTTAGGTAACTTGGGCGAGCTTGGCGGCGGACAGAGCCGCGAGCATTGCCGGCCCTCCAAACTAGCCAGCAGATTGCGCAATTTGCGGCCCACTTAGCCACACATAACGTCCTTTATGTAATCCTTCGGTAGGGAATTGCGGGCAGGGTGCGGTCATGGACGACGCACCTCATTTCCACGCCCCCACCAGCCCTGGGACGCCAGAGTTCACCGCCATCGTGCCGGCGATCGTGGCCGACACCCACCGGGACGCCGGCGAACGGTTCGTGGAGTATTTCGCGGCGACCATCCGCAACCCGAACACCCGCGCGGCCTATATGAACGCCGTCGCCGACTTTCTGCGGTTCGCGCCAGTGGCCGGTCTTGGATCATTGGCGGAAATCCGCTCCATCCACGTCTCGGCCTATATCGAGGATATCGGCGAGCGCTATTCGCCGCAGACGGTCAAGCTGCGCCTGGCGGCTTTGCGCGGTCTGTTCGACTGGCTGGCGCGTCACGGCGTCCTGGAGACCAATCCGGCGGCGCCGGTGCGAGGGCCGGCCTACACCTATAAGCGCGGCAAGACGCCGATCCTCACCGCCGCCGAAGCCAAACGCCTGATGGAATCCATCGAAACCGACAGCTTGGTCGGTCTGCGGGACCGGGCGTTGATCGCGGTCATGGTCTACAGTTTCGCCCGGGTGTCGGCCGCCGTCGGCATGGATGTCGAGGACTTGGTGCAAACGGCCGGGCGATCCTGGCTGCGCTTGCACGAGAAAGGCGGCAAGGTCCATGAAATGCCGGTGCATCACCGCTTGCTGGAGCATTTGGACGCCTACCTCGCCGCAATCGGCCCGCAGGACGTCAAGTCCCCAGTCTTCCGCTCGGCCATTGGCCGGACGGGCAAGCTCGGCGATCAGCGCCTGAACCGGCACGACGCCTACGCCATGGTGCGCCGGCGCGCGATCAAGGCTGGCGTCGCCGAGAAGATCGGCAACCACTCCTTCCGCGGGACCGGCATCACCACATATCTGGAGAATGAGGGAACGCTGGAACTTGCCCAGGAGATGGCCAACCATGCCTCACCTCGGACGACGAAGCTCTATGATCGACGCGGTGACAAGATCACGCAAGACGCCGTGGAGCGGATTCGGATCGAGTAGCAGGAGCCGCACCTACACTTTTCGTGGACAACATATATTATCGAAAATCAATAGTTTATGCGGCAGGTAGCGCCACGGACAGCCGGTCCGAAGCAGAAAGAAGATCGCGTTCATCGCCGCGCGCATGTCGGTCTTGCGCGGACGCCCGCCCGGATCGGCCGGCGGAATCAACGGCTCCAGCACGGCTCGTCCGTCAGGTCGCTGGGAAGGCGCTCTCCAGACTGGCCATAGATCGCTCGATGTTGCTTCGTCCACATGCCGAATCACCCGCTCGGTTGATATCGACCCGGTGAATCACGACACAAACCTCGGAGCCAGAGCCTTTTGGGTCAGGCTCCAAGACAGTCTATGCTTGATGAACATAGTTCACAATTAAGCGGTTCGGCCAGGCATCAAGTGCCGTCTACCTGTCAACCAGTGCACGCGTGAGCGCCGCCATCGATGCGCGCTCGAAAGCTTTGGAAATATCCGCGTCGGCAACTAAATTGAAGCCGTGCGGCGCCCCTGGATAGACGTGCAGCTCGGTCGGGACGCCCGCGCGAATTAGACGGCGGGCGTATTCGAGATCCTCCTCGAGGAAAAGATCGAGGGCACCTGAAACAATAAACGTGGGCGGCAAATTGACAAGGCTCTCCGCCCTTGCGGGCGCGGCGTACGGTGAGACGCCGTCCGCCCCCGGCTCCCTTCCGAGTAGCGCGGTCCACCCGAAGCGGTTGTCGTCTGGCGTCCAAGTGAACTGGCCGAGATAAGGCGACGGATCGGGGTGGGTCACCGTCCGATCGTCCAGCATCGGATAGAGCAAGTGCTGGAAGGCCACTCGAACCTCTTTGCGGTCTCGCGCCAGCAACACCACCGCCGCGGCTAGGCCGCCGCCCGCGCTCTCCCCGGTGACGGCGATTCTGTTGGGATCGACACCTAGCACCGCAGCGTTCTTGTTCAGCCACGAAAGCCCAGCATAGCAGTCCTCGACCGGCCCCGGATGCGGCGTCTCGGGGGCTAAGCGGTAATCCACCGAAACGCAGACAGCGCCGAGATCGCGGGCATACGCCGCGTCGGTGTCTGCCGTCATCTCGGCTGACCCCAGAACATACCCCCCACCATGGACGTGTAGTATGCCTGGTCGTCCCGAATTGCTCGCCTTGGGGGCGGTAATGATCAGACGTAGGTCCGGAGCACCATGGCCGCCTGGAATGCGCTCCTCATAGACCTTCAGGTCCTCCGCCGGTGGGCCGCGCTCTGGTTGCATGGCGGCTACTTGCGCGCGGGCCTCGGTCAGACGACCGAACTCCAGCACAAGACTGGGCAGTTGCTCAATCAGCGGCGCAATCTGAGGATCGACAAGATGTCGCGACGGCATATTTGCGATTGAACTCCGTTTGCCTTTTTGTACGTGGTACAAAAACCAACTCTTGTGGCGCCCGTGAAGGCCGTCCCGTAACCCTCATGCCAAAAGTGAGGCTAGGAAAGTACATATTGTTCAATAGGGTCCGCCTGCACGCAAGCCCAATCTATTGATTGGTACCGATATGCAACTTTTCGCCGCCGAGCCAGCCACGGCGCCGTCGTGTATCGAGCAAGGTGGAACGTGGGACGCCGAAGGTGCGATAGACGGCAGCCTTGTTTGCCTTTCAGTCGACACGCGTTGAGAGGTAAGCGGCGCATCCCGTATTTTGAGCGCGTCAATGAGAGAATGTCCCGATGAAGGCTGTCGTATTCCATGAACCTGGGACTCCGTTGGCGGTCGAGACCGTGCCCGATCCCGCGCCGGAAGCCGGCGAGGCCATCATCCGTGTGCACTATTGCGGGGTTTGCGGCACCGACCTGCACGCCACGCAGCATCACAGCAACGTTGTGGGCGGGCAGATCATGGGCCATGAGTTTGCCGGAGAGATCGTCGCGTTGGGGGCGGACGCCGAAGACGGATGGCGGGAGGGCGACCGGTTGACCTCGCCGCCGTTCATCAGTTGTGGCCGGTGCCTGGCCTGCCTGCGGGGCAAATACTTCCGCTGCACCGGCCTGAAGATCATCGGCTCGGGAGGCGTGCCCGGCGGGTTCGCGCAATATGTCCGGGTCCACCTGAGCGCGGCGGTGCGCATTCCCGAAGCGGTCTCGTGGAAGGAGGGCGCCCTGGTCGAGCCCCTCGCGGTGGGCCTGCACGCAGTCCGTGGGTCGCAGCGAGGGTTGTCCGGGAAGAACGTCCTGGTGATCGGCGCCGGCCCGATCGGTCTGGCGGTGAGCCTGTGGTGCCGCCTGTTCGGCGCGCGCCACGTGGTGGTCAGCGAATTGGAGCTTGGCCGCCGCGAGATGGCGGTGAAATATGGCGCGACCGCCACGGCGGACCCCCGGCAGGACCTGCCCGAACAATTCCTCGAACTGGCGGGGGCCGCGCCGGACGTGATCTTCGAGTGCGTGGGAATTCCAGGAATGATCGCCCACGCGGTTGATGTCGCGCCCCCAGGGGCGGAGCTGGTCATCGTCGGCTTCTGCATGGACCCCGACA
>JAYUBD010000274.1:0-1842 GCA_043740995.1 Caulobacteraceae bacterium
AGAATCTCGAGGAACTCGTCCGGGACGTCCTCGTTGACCACCTCGTCGAACATCTGGCGCAGGCGCACGCCGATCGCCTGCTGGCGAAGGCGGGCCTCATCCAGGGCGGCCGAGGAGGCCTTTCGCGGATCGGGTGATGGCATGTTCTGGTTCATACTGTCGGCAGGCTGCTTACGCGAACCACGCCCCCCTTTTAGCGTTCTCGTCGGTCATCAACGCCCGGCTCCGCCTAGGGTTCCCGTCCCGCGACGCGCAAGATGCGGAAAACTCGTCGGCTTGGGAACAAGTTCCCTGCGATCGCGTTTTCGGATCATGATGGGGCCGTTGGCGGGGGAACGTCGGCGGGGCCCTCATGGGTCAAATCTAAGGGAGGGGTCACCCCTTGAGTCTGCTAGCTCGCCTCGCACCGCATCTCCCCTATGTCCGGCGCTACGCCCGCGCCCTCACCGGCGATCAGACCACCGGCGATCACTACGTGCGTGTGGCGCTCGAAGCGCTCGCCGCCGGCGACCGTACGCTGGAAGCCAGCCTGACGCCGCGGGTGGCGCTCTATCACGTATTCCATGCCATCTGGTGCTCCTCGGGCGCCCAGCTTGAGGGCCCGGCCGACGAGCATTCGGGCTCGGACGACACCACGCGGCGGCTGATGCGCATCGCGCCCCGGTCGCGCCAGGCGTTTCTGCTGACCGCCCTGGAAGGCTTCACGCCGTCCGAGGCCGCCCAGATCCTCGGCGCGGACTTTTCCGAGGTCGAGGGCCTGATCGGCGAGGCGCAGCGCGAGATCGATGCGGAACTCGCCACCGACGTGCTGATCATCGAGGACGAGCCGGTGATCGCCGCCGACATCGAAGCCCTGGTGACGGAACTCGGTCACACCGTGGTCGACATCGCCGCCACCCGCACCGAAGCGGTTGACGCGGTCGCCCGCAAGACGCCGGGCCTGGTGCTGGCCGATATCCAGCTGGCCGACGGCTCCTCGGGCATCGACGCGGTGAAGGACATCCTGGCGCGGTTCAACGTGCCGGTGATCTTCATCACCGCCTTCCCCGAGCGGCTGCTGACCGGCGAGCGTCCGGAGCCCACCTTCCTGATCACCAAGCCCTTCCAGCCGGAAACGGTGAAGGCGGCGATCGGCCAGGCGCTGTTCTTCCACCCGCGCAACTCGGCCAAGCAGGCCGCTTAAGAACGAGCGATCTGGATCAACGTTGGAAAAGGGCGCCGCAGTCGCGGCGCCCTTTTTCTATGCGGAGATATGCCGATGCTCGGGTGGGCCCTGGTGTTCGCGGTGCTGGCGATCGTCGCCGGCGTGTTGGGCTTCGTGAGCCTGGCGGGGCTGGCGGCGACCATCGCCAAGGTGCTGCTCGTGGTCTTCCTGGTGCTGATGATCGTCGGTTTCGCGATCCGCGCGGTTCGCGGCCAGTCGGTGGTCTAGGCGCGGGTCACGGCGTCTGGGTCGCCGGGGCCGGCGCCGGTGTCGGTGTCGGGGCGACAGGGGCGCTCACCGAGGGCTTGCCGTTGTCGCTGTTGGCGCGGGCGAGCTGCGGCGCGCGCCACATCCAGGCGGCGAACAGGCCGGCGGCGGCGAGGAAGGTGCTGATTACCAGCACCCAGATCAGGCCCGTCCCGCGGATTCCCTGGCGGGCGCGGGTCGCATTGAGTACGGGGCGCGAGGTCTCGGTCATGGGGGCTCCTATTGGGCCGGGAAATAGCTGAAGGGGCCCGGATTGCTGGGGCTGGGGGCGGCCGGGCTGGCGGCGGGTTGGATCAGCGAGCCGATCAGGCCGCTGGCCAGCGCCAGGCCGGCGATGGCGCAGACCACAAGGAGGCGGCGGCGATGGGCCT
>JAYUBD010000275.1:0-1842 GCA_043740995.1 Caulobacteraceae bacterium
TTGCGCAAGGTGAACTGCAAGTCCAACATCGATCACGCTCATCTGCTGTTTGAGCGCGGCCTGCCGCAGCGCCAGGGCGGCGGCGCTGTCGAGGTCTCCGCGAGCCAGAGCAGCGTCCGCCCGGTCGGCGATGGCCAGGGCGCCGATCATATCGTGTTGTAGGCCGGCCAACAGGGCTTGGTCGGCGGCGAGGTCACGCCGCGCCGTCGCAACGTTGGCGACCGCCTGGTCCAGACGCGCCTGATATTCGGAGGCGAGGCGCGCCCGCGTCGCCGTTTGCACGGCGATGTCGCCGCGCCCGCGATTGAACACCGGGACCACGACGGTGGCGGCCAGACCTGTTGTCAGAACGCCGCCCGTGTCTCTTTGCCGGCTGAACGCCAGATTGAGCAGGGGAAACTGGGCGAGGATTGATTTTCGCAGATTGGCGTCCTGGGAGGCGTACCCCGCTTGCAAAGCCAGCAGGTCGGGCCGCCGGGAGGGCAAGGCGCGCAAGGCCTGATCGATCGCCGCATCCGTTGTCGCGGCTTCCGTCGGGCCCTCAATCAGATTCAGGCGAAGGTCCGGTGTCAGGCCAATCAGGCTGTTGAGATCGCCTCGGGCCTTGGCCGCATCATGGCGCGCGGTCGCCAGCTGGGTTTGCGTGTCAAGTTGCGCCATGCGATCGATGACGGCCACCGATGCCGCCAGGTCGCCGCGCAAAACGGCGGCGCTGGACTGGCGGCAACGCGCTGCAAGACCAGCCGCCAAGGGCGTCAGGACTTGCGCCTTTGATTCGTTGGCGAGCGCGGTGAACGCCGACTGCCTGGCCTGCTGGGCCGTGCTCCATTCGCTCCAGAGCAGGTCGAGATCTGCCTGTCGGGCGCTGGCCCTCGCCGACTTCAGGGCGGCCGAGTGGGTGATCAGGCTCATGACATCCAGGGTCGGGGTGATCCCATAGGCCGCCACCAGGCCGGCGGGACGGTCGGGGAGATCAGTGGTAAAGACGATCTGCGGATCGGGCAGAAGACCTGCGGCGAAGGACTGGGCGGCGGCGACCTTGGCGGCTGACCGCTTGGCATTGAGGTCCGGGCTGTTCAGGACTGCAAGCACGGCGACATCGGTGGGATCAAGACCCCGCGCGGGGTCGATTCGCCGAACGCGCAGAGCCCCCAATCGAAGGCTAGAGGCATCGACCTTCAACTCGCCGAACCGCGTGACGAGGTCCGGCGAACCTAGCGGCGGCGCGCTGTTATAAGAGGCGCAGGCGCCAAGAGTGAGAATCGCGAATATCCAAGCGACGTTCCTTGCCCTCAAGAGGTCGCGACTGACGCCATCGTGCGCTCGCGCCGCCAAGTCTGTCGATTGTTGGCGTTCGGCGAGCATGCTTGTGGGTATCCGACCTGAACTGTGAACCTAGCCTGAATCACCGCCTCATAAGGGCGAAAGGCGGCGTGGTCGGTAATATGACGCCTACCGGGCGGGTCGCCAACCGCTAGGATGCCGGGCTCCGCGATCACAGGGACGAATGGCAGGCCGCCTGGTTGTCGCCCGCCTTGGGGCCGTGTTAGGCCAATGTCGCGCGCGGGAAACATCGCGCCAACATTATCCTGGGAGTGAGCGCCATGGTTGATCTTGAAGCGATCCGGCATGTGGCTGACATCCCGAAGGTCCAGGCCGCCGCGCGCGGCGGCGACGTGGCGATCATGTTCGAAGGTCGCGCAACCACCTATGCCGAACTGGACGCGCGATCGAGCCAGGTCGCCGGGGCGCTGGCGGCTACGGCGGCGGAGCCCGGCGCCCGCATCGGCGTACTCAGCAAGAACCATGATCGTTGGTATGAACTGTTCTTCGGCGCCGCCC
>JAYUBD010000276.1:0-6253 GCA_043740995.1 Caulobacteraceae bacterium
CAGAAATATGTCGAGGCTTTCGCCAAACTTGCCGACTCGCCGCAGCAGCGCACGGTGATCGTCCCCACCGACATGGCGGGCATCGCCGGGTCGATCGCCGGGATCAGCGAACTGGTGAACGCCGCGCGGCAGGATTCCGCCGCGGCGGCGGCGCGGCGGCCCGCCGTACCGCGAACGGGCGCTTAAGCCATGGACGCGATCAGCGCGATCGTCCTTGGGCATCCGCTCTGGGCCTGGCTGACCTTGGCGGCTGTTTTCCTCACCTTTGAGGTGATCACCGGCTCCGGTTGGCTGCTATGGCCGGCGGGATCGGCGGCGGCGGTCGCGTTGCTGTCCGCCGTTGCCCCGCTTGGGATATTGGCGGAAATCCCGATCTTCGCGGCTCTGACCATTGTCACAACCTATCTTGGTCGCCGCTTCCTGGTGCGGCCCAACCAGGGTGGCCATGATGTCAACGACACCGCAGCCCGCTTGATTGGCCGCCACGGCCGCGCCACCGCCGCCTTCACCGATGGGCGGGGGCGGGTGTTCGTGGACGGCAAGGAATGGTCAGCCGAGTCGGAGGTCACCGTGACGGCGGGAGCCAGTGTGGAAGTCGTCGCCCTGCTCGGCGGGGCGCGGCTGAAGGTGCGGCCAGGCTGAAGACGCGGGGAGCATTGGCGGTGACGCAGGGATTCGAACCCTGGATACCCTTTCGGGTATGACGATTTAGCAAACCGTTGCCTTCAGCCACTCGGCCACGTCACCTTAAGGTCGGGTGCGATAGCCTGTTCGCACGGCGGTGGCAATCTGGCCTGGAACCTTCGATTGAGGTCACTGTCATGGGCCAGCGAAATTACCGCGCCCGTTGCCCAAACAGCAGTTTTCGCGCCGCCTCGGCTTCCTTGCCGGATTGGGCCAGACCGACACCCCCCTGCACTTCCTTGGCGCGCGCCAGGGCGCGTCCCACCGCCTCGCGGGCGCCCACGCGCGCCTTCCAGGCACGAAGATCGGGAAAGGCGTCGAGCTGAATCTGGGCGCTGGACTGGCCGGCCACCCATGGCCAGCTGATCATGTCGGCAATGCTGTAATCGCCCGCGATGAAATCGCGGCCTCGGAGTTGGGTGTCGAGCACGCCGTACAGGCGGTTCACCTCATTGGTGTAACGATTGGCCCCCCAGGCCGAATGGCGCTGGTCGGGTAAAAAGCTGGGCGCGTAATTGCGGAAGTGATTGCTTTGGCCCGCCATTGGACCCAGCCCGCCCATCTGCCAGAACACCCATTCATCCACCCGCACCCTCGCCCGCTCGTCAGCGGGATAGAACAGGCCGGTCTTGCGCCCAAGATATTGCAGGATGGCCCCCGATTCGAACACCGAGATCGGCTGGCCGCCCGGGCCGTCGGGATCGACAATGGCCGGCATCCGGTTGTTGGGCGAGATGGCCAAAAAGTCCGGGATGAACTGGTCGCCCTTACCGATGTTCACTGGCTTGATCGCATAGGCGAGGCCCATCTCTTCGCAGGCGATGGTGACCTTGTGGCCATTGGGCGTCGGCCAGAAATAGACGTCGATCGGGGCGGGCATCCGGGAGGCTCCTACAAAACGCGGCTTTGGCCGTCCTCAAGCGTCCGGCGACAGTCTGGCGCGCAGGATGGCGTTGACCGCCGCGGGATTGGCCTTGCCGCCGGTGGCCTTCATCACCTGGCCGACAAACCAGCCGACCGCCTGAGGCTTGGCTTTGACCGCGTCGGCCTGGCCGGGATTGGCGGCGATCAGGCGGTCGATCAGGCTCTCGAGCGCGCCGGTGTCGCTGACCTGGGTCAGGCCGCGCGCCTCCACGATCCGGGCCGGCGTTCCCTCGCCCGCCCACATGTGATCGAACACTTCCTTGGCGATTTTCGACGAGATCACCTCGTCTTCGAGAAGCTTGACCAGGCCGGCCACGTCCGTCGACGGAATCGGGCTCTGATCGATATCCAGCCCATCCTTGGCGAGGCGCGCGAGCAGTTCATTGGTCACCCAGTTGGCCACTAGTTTGGCGTCGCGTCCCGCCGCCGCGCGCTCGAAATAGTCCGCCCGGGCGGCATCGATCACCAAAACACCGGCGTCATAGGACGACAGACCGTATTGCGAAGCCAGGCGCGACCGCTTGGCGTCCGGGAGTTCGGGCAGAGCCTCCTCGATCGCCTTGACCCACGCCGGGTCGAGGACCAGGGGCAACAGATCAGGATCCGGGAAGTAGCGGTAATCATTCGCTTCTTCCTTGGATCTCATGGACCGGGTCTCGCCCTTGGCGGGATCGAACAGGCGCGTCTCCTGGCGAATCCTCCCCCCATCCTCGATGATCTCGATCTGCCGGCGCGCTTCATATTCGATCGCCTGCTGGATGTAGCGATAGGAATTGACGTTCTTGATCTCGCAACGGGTGCCGAGCCCCTCGCCGGGACGGCGCACCGACACATTGACGTCGGCGCGCAGATTGCCCTTTTCCATGTCGCCGTCGCAGGTGCCCAGATAGCGCAGGATGGTCCGGATCTTTTTGACATAGGCCGCCGCCTCTTCGGACGAATGCATGTCCGGGAAGGAAACGATCTCCATCAGGGCCGTGCCGGCGCGGTTCAGGTCAACCAGCGTGGCGTTGGGGTCCAGATCGTGGATCGACTTACCGGCATCCTGTTCAAGGTGAAGACGCTCAATGCGTACGGTGAATGACGATCCGTCGTCGCGCTCGACCGCGATCAGGCCCTGGCCGACAATCGGATCCTTGAACTGGCTGATCTGATATCCCTGCGGTAGATCAGGATAGAAGTAATTCTTGCGATCGAACCGCGACCACAGGTTGATTTTCGCCTTCAGGCCGAGGCCCGTGCGCACGGCCTGTTCGACGCATCGCCGGTTGATCACCGGCAACATGCCGGGCATGGCGGCATCAACCAGGCTGACCTGACTGTTGGGACCCGCCCCGAACCCCACGGCGGCGCCGGAAAACAGTTTTGCACTGGAGGCGACCTGCGCATGGATTTCGAGGCCAAGCACGATCTGCCAGGGTCCTGCGGCACCCTGAATCAGGCGGCCATCGGCGGCGTTTGTTACCGGCGTGTTCATGCCGTCGGTCTTACACTGCCAAGAGCTCTGGACAAACGATCTGAATTCAACCTCATTACCCGCTTTCTCCCTCGCTTAAGGACTCCGCTATGAGACGTTTGACTGCAGGCCTGCTTAGCCTCGTTATGATTGCCGCCGCCAGCGGCGCCACCGCCCAGACCGCGCCGGCTCCCGCCCCCATCGCCGCCGCGCCGGGCGCCATGTCGGTGGAAAACACCACCATAGGCGATCTGCTCGCCGACGCCGGCGCCAAGGCCGTGCTCGAAAAAGACATGCCCGACCTGGTCGCCTATCCCGGCCTGGATCAGATCAAGGGCATGACGCTGCGCGCCATCTCGGCCTTCCCCGAAGCCAAGCTGGACGACGCCAAGCTGGCCATGGTCCAAAAGGACCTGGACGGCGCGAAAAAGTAGAACCTCGTGGTCCTCCCCCGCCCTTTGGCGGGGGAGACTGCCTCACCACCACCGGGCCGGCGCGCTCCGAAAATCCGCCGCCTTCTCCATGGCGCCCGCCAGGGTGAACAGCGTGCCTTCGTCGAGGGGTTTGCCGATCAGCTGCAGCCCCAGCGGCAGGCCCTGGACATCCAGGCCCCCAGGCAGGCTAATCGCCGGCAATCCCGCCAAATTCACGGTGACCGTGAAAATGTCATTCAAATACATGGCCAAGGGGTCGGCTGACGGCCGGCCCAGGCTGAACGCCGCCGATGGCGCCGTGGGAGTCAGCAAGGCATCAACGCCTTCGAACACATTGGCGAAGTCGTCGGCGATGCGCCGTCTGACTTTCTGCGCCTTGAGATAATAAGCGTCGTAATAGCCGGCCGACAGCACATAGGCGCCGATCAGAATGCGGCGCTTGACCTCGTCGCCAAAACCGGCGGCGCGGGTGAGCTCATAGACATCGGTCAGACTCTCCGCTTCAACGCGCAAGCCATAGCGAAGGCCGTCATAGCGGGCGAGGTTGGATGAGGCCTCGGCCGGGGCAATGATATAATAGGCCGGCAGGGCGTACCGCGTGTGCGGCAAGGAAACCTCGACGACCTCGCAGCCGGCATCTTTCAACCACGCGACCCCTTGGGTCCACAGGGCCTCGATCTCGGTCGGCATGCCCTCGACGCGGTATTCCTTGGGAACGCCGATGCGCAGGCCTTTAGGCGATTTACCAACAAAACCTGGAAAATCCGGGACATCAAATGGCAGGCTCGTACTGTCCTTCGGGTCATGGCCGCTCATTGAGCGCAGCATGATGGCGGCGTCTTCGACGGTCCGGGCCAGGGGACCCGCCTGGTCGAGCGAGGAGGCGAAGGCCACCACGCCCCAACGCGAGCAGCGGCCATAGGTGGGCTTGATGCCGACCGTGCCGGTAAACGCAGCCGGCTGACGGATCGAACCGCCGGTGTCCGTGGCGGTGGCGCCCAGCACCAGTTGCGCCGCGACGGCCGCCGCCGACCCGCCGGACGAGCCCCCCGGGGTCAGGGCCGCATTGGAGCCGGATGATCGCCAGGGATTAATAACATCGCCAAATGCACTGGTTTCATTTGATGATCCCATGGCAAACTCGTCCATGTTGAGCTTGCCCAACATGACCGCCCCATCGCGCCAGAGATTGGCGGTGACCGTCGATTCATAGGTCGGAACGAAATTTCCGAGGATTTTCGAGCCTGCAGTGGAGCGTACGCCTTCGGTGCAGAACAGATCCTTGATCCCGATCGGCGCGCCTTCCAGCGCGCCGCCTTCGCCGCGCGCGATCCGTTCATCGGAAACCCTGGCCATGGCGAGGGCCCGCTCCGGGGTCTCCAGGACGAAGGCGTTCAGCACCCGCGCGCCCTCGATAGCCGCAATGTGCGCCTCGGCGATCTCGACGGCGGAGAACTCACGGGCTCTAAGACCGGCGAGGGCGTCCTTCAGCGTCAGCCGGGTCAGGTCGCCACTCATTCCACCACCTTGGGAACCAAGAAAAATCCGTCCCGCGAGCGGGGGGCATTGGCGAGGATGCGCGACGCATCACCCCCCTCGGTGACCACATCGTCGCGCATCGGCAGCGCCAGGGCGACGGCGGAGGTCATTGGTTCAACGCCTTCGGTATCGACCTCGCTCAGTTGTTCGATCCATTGGATAATCCCGGACAGTTCCGCCGCCAGCGGCGCCAAACGATCCTGAGGGACGCGGATACGAGCCAGTTTGGCGACGTTCCGAACGGTCTCCACGTCTATGGTCATCGAAATCCTTTCGCCGCCGATCCAGGCGGCCGCATCGGTTACGCGCCCGCTCCCTGGTTTGACAAGGGCGAGATGAGGGGGGAAAGGCCAGCCATGGCGGTTATCCCCCTTTCGACGCTGAAGCACGTCCTGCCCGCACGGGCGCCGGTGGCCGGGCTCGACCTGGGGATGAAATCCATCGGCGTCGCGGTCTCCGACACATCGCTGATGATCGCCAGTCCTCTGGCCCTCATCCGCCGCGAGAAATTCACCGCCGATGTCGCGCGGCTGTTTGTCCTGATGGATGAGCGCGGCGCGGCGGGAATGGTCATCGGTCTACCGATCAATATGGATGGAACCGAGGGGCCCCGCTGTCAGTCAGCGCGCGCCTTCGCTCGCCATCTGCTGCGGCTGCGCGACCTGCCCATCGCCTTTTGGGACGAGAGACTTTCCAGCGCGGCGGTCAATCGCGTGCTGATCAGCGAGGCCGACGCCAGCCGAGGCCGGCGCGCCGCCCTGGTCGATAAGTTGGCGGCCACCTGGATATTGCAGGGCGCCCTGGATAGCCTGCCAACGATCACGCCCGGCGCTTCGGTCTGAGCGGCGGCGAACGCTGCGCCCCCCATGTGCCGGGCGCGCGCACGCTCAGCTTGACAGCAGGACCAAAAAATATCATATTGCAACTATTCCTCGGCGGCAAGATGATCCTTTCCATGACCAGGCTCGACAATTCCCACCGCGACGCCTTCTGTCAGGCCAGCACCAAAGGCTTCTCGTCCATCGGCGCCTATGAGGGAGCCTGCTTGCAAAAGGTTGGTTCACCCTCAAAGAGGCCTGACGCCGCGCCCGTTTCCGCCCTCGCGACGCCACGCTGCGCCCACGCCACGCCATTTCGCACAATTTCGCACAATCCCACGCCCGCCTACGCCCACGCCCGACGCCCCTCAATCAGCCCGCAAGCGGTCGTTGGTGAA
>JAYUBD010000277.1:0-1835 GCA_043740995.1 Caulobacteraceae bacterium
AAATCGGCTGACTCCTGGCGTGCCTGGTCCAGGTCGTGGCGCACGATCTCCAATTGACCGTTGAGCCTGGCGAGGCTTTGTTGGAGGTCGCTGACCTTGTCGCCAAGCGCCGCCACCTGGTTCTGGGTGTCGGCGGGCTGCACGACCACCGGCTGGCCGGTTTCGCGGCCCTGAAAAACAATGGCGCGCAGTTCCCGCATCGCCTTTTCCATCCGGTCCAGACGCTTGGCGGCGTGTTCGTCGAGAGGGTCGTCCAGCGACGTCTGAGCCAATGCATGGCCAGTCAATCCCAGGCTCAGGGCGCAAACCATCATCAGCCCGACGGCCCGATTTCGCCGGAGGCGAGTCATTGCGATCACCCCGGCGCGCTAGCGCGCGCCCTCGGTGACGACCGTATGGGCATTGCGATTATGGGCCTCGGCCCCATCGCCTGTTCCGGTATCGACGGGCTTTTCCTTGCCGTAGGACACGGTTTCGATCCGCGCGGCACTCAAACCTTTACCCACCAGATAATCGCGGACCGCATTGGCGCGGCGGGCGCCCAGCGCGAAATTATACTCCCGCGTCCCCCGCTCGTCGCAATTGCCCTCGATACGAACACGCACGCCGGGATACCGGCTCAACCAGGCCGCCTGCGAGTCCAGCACCGGCCTGGCCTCATCGCGCACCTCGAAGCGGTCAAAGTCGAAATAGACGAGATCGCCAGCATTGATCACGAAGTCCCGCGCCGAACCCGGCGTCGGGCCGGTCGCTTCCGGCGGCGGGGGCGGCGGCGGCGTTTGCGGAGACGGCGGCGCCTCGACGCGCGGCGCCGGCGGCGCGGCGGTCGCCACCGGCCCCAGAGGCTTGGGCCGCGAGGCGCACGCCGCCAACGCGGCGGCGGCCAGGACGATCAGCGCGATCCGAGAGGCGGGGGTGCGAAGCGAAAGCATGCGAAACCCTTTTTCAGTGGCGGGGCCAGATAGTCGGAGCTCATTTCCATAACACAGCGGCCTCTTTCTCGTGACTCGGCAAGGTTAATAATTCAGCGCCGTTGGACGAACCCCTTCTCCGGCACGCGGGTCCTAAGGCAGCAGAGCCGACCAGGCCGGATCGGAGGCCTGCAGGGGATAGGGGGCGGGGGCCAGCAGGCGACCGGACACGTCCACCGTCCATAAATGCGACCCATGACGGGTGTCGCGCGAGAACATGATCACCCGGCTGTTCGGCGCCCAGGTCGGTCCCTCGTCAAGATAGCTGGCGGTCAACAGCCGCTCATCCGAGCCGTCCGGCCGCATCACGCCAATATGGAAGGCGCCGCCCTCCTGTTTGGTGAAGGCGATCAGCTTGCCGTCGGGACTCCAGACCGGCGTGGTGTAACGACCGGAGCCGAAGGAAATCCGGCGCACATTGGATCCGTCCGCGCCCATCACGTAGAGTTGCGGCGCGCCGCCGCGGTCGGAGTTGAAAACGATCTGGCCGCCATTCGGGGAAAATGACGGCGAGGTGTCGATGGCGGGATCGCTCGTGAGGCGAACGGCGGCGTGGCTGGCGAGATCCATCGCATAGAGGTCTGTATTGCCGGCCTTCTCCACCGAGAACGCCACCTTGCGTCCGTCCGCCGAAAAGCGGGGCGCGAACACCATCCCTGGAAAACGCCCGAGGGCCTCCTGACGCCCGCTCTCGATATTGAGAAGGTAGATGGTCGAGCCGGTCGGTCGCAGCGCCATATAGGTGATTTCCTGACTGTTCGCCGAAAACCGGGGCGTGAACACCAGATAGGAGCCGTCGGTCAGGTAGCTTGGATTCGCGCCGTCCTGATCCATGATCTCCAGACGGCGAACCGGTTTGGCGCG
>JAYUBD010000278.1:0-6235 GCA_043740995.1 Caulobacteraceae bacterium
CTACCGCCCCGTAAACGCAGGCGCGCGCTTTTCCACATAGTGCGCCACGCCCTCCTTGAAATCCTCGGAGACGAAACTGGCGGGCATGTCGGCATTGGCGGCGTCGATCGCCTGACCGAGTGTCTGGAACTGAGCATTCCAGAGCTCACGCTTCATTTCGCGCAGCGACCGGGGCGAGACCTCGCGCGCCAGCATGCCGGCATAGAGGGCGACCTCTTCAGCGAATCTCTGGTGCGGAAAGACGCGGTTTACCAGACCAATGGACAGGGCTTCCGGGGCCAGAACCCGGCGGGCGGAAAACAACAGATCGGCAGCATGGCCCATGCCCACCATCCGCGGCAACAGCCAGCTTATCCCATGCTCGGCGATCAGACCGCGCCGGGAAAACGCCGTCGAGAACACGGCGGCGTCGGAGGCGAACCGCATATCGGCATAGCAGGCCATCACCAGCCCTAGACCCGCGCAGGCGCCATTGACGGCGGCGATGATCGGCTTGGGGACGGACGGGAAATACGAATAGGTCCTGGTGAATTCAGAGCCCGAGGCCGGATCAAAGGGCACATCGACGGGCGCGGGCGCGGTCGATCCGCCGGCGTGCATCCCTTGCAGCCCCGCCATATCCGCACCGGCGCAGAACCCCCGCCCCGCCCCGGTCAGCACGATCACCCGTACGGCGTCATCGTCCGCCGCCGCCCGCATGGCCGCCTTGACCTCCCTATGCATGGTCGCGGTCCAGGCATTCAGCCGCTCAGGCCGGTTAAGCGTGACGGTCGCGACCCCGCCGTCGCTGGCATACAGAATGTGTTCATAGGCCATGGCGCGGCTCCGTTGGGATGGCTGATGGCTTGACTGTAGCCGAATGACCTCGTGAACCGTTGGAAATTAAATCGCCGCCGACAGAGCGATACGGCAATCATCGTCTTCGCGGCCAAGACAGGCACGGGCATGTAGACAGCTCGGAACTTCGCATCCGAGGGCGGGCGGCGCGGCGCCCCGGCCATTCGGGATCGGAAATCCACGGTAGGCGCGCGCGCAGCGTTCGATGGCATTGGCCAGGGCCGCCAGATCAAGCCTCATGGGACCGCCCCTGCTAAGGCTCCGGGGCTCGAGGGCCGCCGCAGGTTCAAGCCAGCCCCGTAGAGCCAAAGCCACCGGCCCCGCGCCCCGTGTCGTCGAGACTATCCACCTCGTCCCACACGGCCTGGACAACGGGAGCGATAACCAGTTGGGCGATGCGGTCGCCGCGCCGGAAGGTGACGTCCGCCTGGCCGTGATTGATCAGGATCACCTTGATTTCACCCCGATAGTCGGAATCGATGGTGCCCGGCGTATTGACCGGCGCGACGCCGCTCTTCAGCGCCAGTCCGGAACGCGGGCGGACCTGTGCCTCGAAGCCCGCGGGCAGAGCGATGGCGAGGCCGGTCGGGATCGCCGTGCGTTGGCCGGGCGAGAGGGTCACCGGTTCGGTCAGCGCCGCCCGCAGATCCATGCCGGCCGCGCCCGGCGTCTCATAGGCCGGCAAGGCGAGGTCCTCGCCGTGCGGCAGCCGTTGGATCGCGACGCGGGGGGTCATGCGAGGGTCTCGCTGTTCAAGGCTTCGGCGATGCGGTCGGCAAGGCGCGCCGCGACCACCGCCTTTCCGGCCTTGGCCCAGCGTTCCGCGCCGGCGTGGGAGATCAGCACGACCTCATTCTCGTCGCCGCCCATGATCCCCGCCTGGCTGACATCGTTGGCGACGATCCAGTCGCAGCCCTTGCTGCGGAGCTTGGCCTGGGCGTTGGCTTCCAGATCATTGGTTTCGGCGGCGAAGCCCACCACCAGACGCGGTCGCCGCGGGCCGGCGGCGGCGATCCCGGCCAGGATATCGGGGGTTTCCACCAGGGTAAGGGTCGGCGGACCGCCCACGCCCTTCTTGAACTTGACGCCGAATACCGCATTGGGGCGCCAGTCGGAGACCGCCGCAACAAACACCGCTGCGTCGGCCGGCAGAGCCGACTGGCAGGCCGCGCTCATCGACTCGGCACTTTCAACGTCGATCCGGCTGACGCCGTCGGGGGCCGACAGGGCGGTGGGACCCGAGATCAGGGTCACCCGGGCGCCGAGCGCCGCCAGCGCCCCGGCAATGGCATAGCCTTGCTTGCCACTGGAACGATTGGTGATCGTTCGCACCGGATCGATGGCTTCCACGGTCGGACCGGCAGTGACCAGCACATGACGACCCTCCAGCGGCCCCGGTCGCCGCAGCGCGGCCATGATCGCCGCAAAGATCGCCGATGGTTCGGCCATGCGGCCGGGGCCAGTTTCCCCGCAGGCCATCGCGCCGTCATCCGGGCCGACGATGCGGACGCCGTCGGCCCGCAGCGTGGCGAGGTTGCGTCGGGTCGCCGGATGCAGCCACATCCTTAGATTCATGGCCGGGGCCATCAATACCGGCTTGTCGGTAGCCAGCAGAGTCGTGGAGGCGAGATCATCGGCCAGGCCGTTCGCGGCTTTGGCCATCAGATCGGCGGTCGCCGGGGCCACCACCACCAGGTCGGCGGCGCGGGACAGCTCGATATGGCCCATCCTGGCTTCATCGCTCAGCGAGAACAGCGCGCCGCGCACCGGTTCCTGCGCCAGGGCCGCCACCGACAGCGCGGTGACGAACTGGCTGCCCGCCTCGGTGAGGATCGGGCGCACCGCCACGCCGACGCCGCGCAGCAGCCGGATCAGCTCCAGCGTCTTATAGGCGGCGATGCCGCCGCCAATGATCAGCAGGACGCGCTTTTCACCCGGGAAAGGGTCGCTCAAGGCCGGGGATTCCTGTTTCGCAAGGCGAGCCATGATCGTCGCCCTAGACCCGTCGCTAATAACCCCAACGAGGGGACTCGACAAAGCCGCGAAATTGTTCTTTGTTTGTTCCGTAGACGCTTTGTCGACGCCATGCAGGGGACGATCATGAGAATTTCGATTTTGTTGGGGGCGGGCTGCGCGCTCGCTTTGGCGCTCGCGGCCTGCGATGGCAAGCCCTCGGCCGTGGCCACCCGCGACCAGGGCTCAGGCGGCGCGATGGGCGCGCATGGCTATGGCGGATCCGGCGGCGGATCGCGGGATCCGCGCGACGCGCCGGTGGCGCAGATCAACGGCAAGCCGATGTGGGCCGCAAACCGTAAGCATACGGCCGAAGAAAACGCGGAATATCAGTTCACCAAGAACGGCGGCGACTTTGGCGCCAAGAGTGAGACCGACTATGTCTCCAAGGCCCACGACTTCGTCGATCATCCGCCGCACAGCGCCGAGACAATCGACCGTTCGAATGGCGATCGTCTGATCTATGATCCCGGCGGCAATGTCTTCGCCGTGGTCTCACGGGCCGGCGCGCCGCGAACCATGTTCAAGCCCCGGGGCGGCGCCAGCTATTGGACCCAACAGAAGGACCGTGAGGCCAAGCGCGCCAAGGGACCCTCGGACAGCGGTTCGGATCAGGGCTAGAATACCGATTGGCTCACCCCGGGACGGCGGGTGTGTCGCCAGCCTCTTCGACCTCGCCGTAGCAACAAGGTGGGTTTGTTAAGAGGCGGACGGCACGCCCTCCGTCCCATCCGCCCCCGCCCTTCTCCAGGGCGGGGGTTCCACGTCGGGGGCCGGATGGTCTAAAGGTTCAGAGCGCAATCGCGCGCCCAACCTGCCCGGGGACTTATGACCGACGAAACCGAGATCGCCGCGCTTTCGTTCGAGCAGGCTCTGAAGGAACTTGAACGCATTGTCGCGGAGCTTGAGTCCGGCAAGGCGGAGTTGGAACGGTCGGTGGATGTTTATCGTCGCGGCGCGGTTCTGAAAGCGCATTGCGAGGCCAAACTTCGCGCCGCGCAACTGCAGGTCGAGCAAATCATCCTGGGACCCGGCGGCCCGGCGGGCCTGGAACCGGCCGAGTACTCCTGAGCATGTCCGTACAGCCCGTGATCATCCGCGAGGACCTTGAACGCCGCATCGCCAAGGCCGCCGATCTGGTGACCGTCGCCTTGGACGAGCTGCTGCCACGCGCGGAAGGGCCGGAATCGCGGCTCACCGAAGCCATGCGCTATGCCGCCCTCGGTCCCGGCAAGCGGCTGCGGCCGTTCTTCGCCCTGGAGACCGGGCGATTATTCGACCTGCCAGAGCGTTCGGTGCTACGCGCGGCCTGCGCGCTGGAGCTGATCCACGCCTACAGCCTGGTGCATGACGATCTGCCGTGCATGGACGATGACGATCTGCGGCGGGGCCGCCCGACCGTGCACAAGGCCTATGACGAGGCGACGGCGGTTCTGGCCGGCGATGCCCTGCAATCCTCGGCCTTCGAGATCATGGCGCATCCGGACACGCATGAGGACGGCAATATCCGCGCCGAACTGGTGCGCCGTCTGGCGGTCGCCTCGGGTGCGCAGGGCATGGCCGGCGGCCAGATGATCGATCTTCTGGGCGTGCGCGACGACATGGGCGCGGTGGCCCGCATGCAGCGCATGAAGACCGGAGCCTTGATCGCGGTGGCCTTCGAACTGCCCTTGACCATGGCGCACCCCAAGGAGGCGGAACGCTCCGCCCTCACCGCCTTCGGTCGCGACATTGGCCTCGCCTACCAAATCGTCGATGATGTTCTCGACGCCGAGGGCGACACAATGTCGCTGGGCAAGGCCGCCGGGGGCAAGGATGCGGCGCGCGGCAAGACCAATTACGTCACTCTGCTCGGTGTGGAAGCCGCCAAAGAGCGGATCAGTCTGCTGACCGCGCAAACCAAGGGCCATCTCGACCCGTTCGGAGAGCGCGGGCGATTCCTGGCTTCCGCTGTTGATTATGTGCTAAACCGGAAGACTTAAACGCGCCTATGCGGTGAATCACCTAGCGGATTCGCGGGCTCGACAACGCAAAGCAATCCGGCGGATCGGCGTCCCAGCGGGCGAGGTCGCCTGACAGGTCCAATTCATGGTTGCATCCACCCCCCTCCTCGACACGATCGCCAGCCCCGCTGATACGCGGCATCTCAACGTCGGCGATTTGCGGCGACTGGCGGATGAACTTCGCGCCGAAACCATCGACGCGGTCTCCACCACGGGCGGCCACCTGGGGGCCGGCCTGGGGGTCGTCGAGCTCACCGTCGCCCTGCACCACGTGTTCGAGACGCCCAAGGACATCCTGATCTGGGACGTCGGTCACCAGGCCTATCCGCACAAGATTCTCACGGGTCGCCGCGACCGGATCCGCACCCTGCGGCAAGGCGCTGGCCTGTCCGGGTTCACCAAGCGGGCCGAAAGCCCGTACGATCCGTTCGGCGCCGCGCATGCCGCCACCTCGATTTCGGCGGCGCTCGGTTTTTGCGTGGCCCGTGACAAGCGCGGCGACGACAATGCGGTGATCGCCGTGATCGGCGACGGCTCGATGAGCGCCGGCATGGCCTATGAGGCGATGAACAACGCCGCCGAAGCCACCAAGCGGCTGGTCGTGATCCTCAACGATAACGACATGTCGATTGCCCCGCCGGTGGGCGGCATGAGCGCCTATCTCGCCGGCCTGGTATCCGGCGGGGCCTATCAGCGCGTGCGCCGCCTCGGCAAGGAGGTGGCCAGCCACCTGCCCCGACCGCTGCAGGACATGGCCCGCAAGGCGGAGGAGTATGCCCGCGGCATGGCCACGGGCGGCACCTTTTTCGAGGAGCTCGGCTTCTATTATGTGGGTCCGATCGACGGTCACAATATGGAGCATCTGGTCAGCGTTCTGAACAATGTGCGGCAGATCCAGGACCGTCCTGTGCTGGTGCATATAGTCACCCAGAAGGGCAAGGGCTACGCTCCGGCGGAAAGCGCCAGCGACAAGCACCATGCCGTCGCAAAGTTCGATGTGGTGACCGGTCTGCAGGCCAAGCCCGCCGCCTCCAATGCGCCCAGCTATACCAAGGTGTTCGCCAGCGAGTTGATCAAACAGGCCGAGGCCGACGACAAGATCATCGCGATCACCGCCGCCATGCCGTCCGGCACCGGGCTGGATTTGTTCGCCAGGCGTTTCCCGGACCGCATCTTCGATGTGGGGATCGCCGAGCAACACGCCGTCACCTTCTCCGCCGGTCTGGCCGCCGATGGCATGAAACCGTTCTGCGCCATCTATTCCACATTCCTGCAACGCGGGTACGATCAGGTGGTGCACGATGTGGCCATCCAAGGCCTACCGGTGCGCTTCGCCATCGACCGGGCGGGGCTGGTGGGCGCCGATGGACCCACCCATGCCG
>JAYUBD010000279.1:0-6233 GCA_043740995.1 Caulobacteraceae bacterium
CTTCATCACGGAGGGCCTCGTGCGGGCGGGGGTGAAGGTCTATTTTTCCTCGCGCGACGCCGCTGACGCCGAGGCGCTCACCGCGCGCCTTTCCGGCCAGGGGACCTGCATCGGCATTGGCGGCGATCTGCTGGACATGGGCCAGTTGGCGCACCTTGCGGCCGAGCTGGCCGAGCGCGAGCCCCGGCTTGATATCCTGATCAACAATTCTGGTTCGTTCTGGTCGGCGCCTTTTGAGGACTTTCCGGAACACGGCTGGGACGACGTCATGGACCTCAACGTCAAGGCCGCCTTCTTCCTGACCCAAAAACTGCGACCGCGGCTGTCGGCGGCCGGGACCCCAGGCGATCCCTCGCGGGTGATCAACATCAGCTCGATCGCCGGTGCGCAGGCCTATGACAACAATACCTATTCCTACATGGCCAGCAAGGCGGCGGTAAACCACCTCACCCGCGCGCTTGCCGCCCGGTTGGCGCGGGAGCACATTACGGTGAATGCCGTGGCCCCCGGGCCCATGGCGGGCGGGATGATGGCGAGGACCACGCAAGACGAGGCGTTCCGGCGGAGAATTGAGAACGGCATCCCTCTGCGACGGATAGGCGAGGCCGATGATTTGGTGGGCGCCGTGCGTTTCCTCTGCTCGCGCGCCGGCGCCTACCTGACCGGCGTGGTCCTGCCCCTCGATGGCGGCGCCTCCACCTGCCTTTCCGCCTGAAGTCGCCATCGCAAATCGAAGGCGGCTTGATCGGGCGATGGGGGACCGGCCTCAAGGTCGGCCGCCTTGACTCGTCTCGATCGGAGTCCATTATAACCTCCGAAGTTCGATGCCATTGAGCGAGGCGGCTATGAAAATCGAGGCGCTGGGTCATGTCGTCATCCGGGTGACGGACCGCGCAAAAGCGGAGACATTTTATGGCGGCCTCCTGGGTCTTCCGCTGTGTGCGCGTTACGACGCGAACGGCATGAAGATGGCGTTCTTCACCCTCGGCGACCATCACAACTTCGCGGTGTCCGAGGTGCCGCCCGACCCCCGGTCCGGCCCCCGAGCCGGCCCAGGGCTCGACCATGTGGCGTTTCGGATCGGTGACAGCCTCGACCAGCTGCGCGAGGCCCGGGCGAAGTTGGATGCGGCCGGTGTGGCGACATCGCCGATTGATCATGAGGTAACCAAGTCGCTCTATCTCAGCGACCCGGACGGAAACGGCGTCGAACTCTATGTCGATGTTTCGGACGTCTGGCGCCGCGACCCTCAACGCGTCGCCCAGGCTGAACCCCTGGTGCTCTAGATCGGTCCGGTCCGACCCGACCATGGTCCGTTTCACCTCCCGATTTACCTGCAATGCGCCCGCCGTTGCTTCCAGCGGCGGCATGTCGCCGCCTCGGGGATCCACATATCCTCAAGGAGCACCAATACCGCGAGTGAGCCTGCTTTCCATGGTCGTTGCCGCGAGCGTGCTGCTGGCGGCGTCTTCGCTGGCCGCGCCGCTTGCCGTGGCCAAGGTGGCGCCAGGCAACCTCAAGTGCGCCGTTCAGCCCTATGATAACGCGTGGCGCTGGACCGTCCTGTTCCCCGATGGACATGTGAAGACGCAGGGCATTTGGAGCGACCATCTGGAGTTGACGAATGTCGATGGGCGTGAAGTTCTGAAGCGCGTCCAGGGGATGAGCTATGTTAGCGGTCTGAGCATGGTGCTGATCACCACCGCCGATCCGCACACTTGCACGCCGTTTTCGGTAGAGCGACACACCGTCGGCGGGGAGGTGATCAAGCGGCGCTTCGCAGGCCGCAAGATCATCACGGAGCGGACCGGGCCGGGAGGCCTCGTCAGATCCACCGCCGTCGATGTCGCCGCGCCCGTTTTTGATTTTGGCGACGGTCAGGAAGCCCTGCTGCTCACCTCCCTGCCGTTGAGGGTGGGCTATGAGGCGATAATCGCCTCGATCGATGAGACGTCCAGCTCCGATTCTTTGAAACCTGTGACCATCCGGGTGTTGCGCGAGGAGACCGTGCGCGATCTTCGTCACCTACCCGCCAAGGCCTTTGTCGTCGAATCCGACGATCCGGGACAGTCCAGGTCAATTTTCTGGATATCAAAGGCCGCGCCCTACTTCCTGCGCCTGGAGGTCGAATTCCCCGACCATCGATACCGCCTGATTTTCAACCAAATCTGAGTCGCCGATTTTCTTCGTCGGTCGAAGCGCGCCCGTTCCGAGCTCTGGGGATTAGCGCTGCCTCGGAAGGCAGTTTTCGGTACGCGACAGTTTCCCCGCGGGAGCCCAAGATGCGATATCGTGGATTGGACGGCGCCACGCCTTGAGGTGAGGGTCGGCCGGACTGTCCGCCGGGTCTGAAGATCGCCGGCCGGCAAGGGGAAACACATGGACAACGCTTCCACGCGGCCGGCGACGGGAACTTTGACGAGCGGGGCGCGGGCGACCGCGACGCTGGCGCCTGGGCCTCTGGGGGCCGGCGTGATCGCGCTGCTCGTGCTGGCGGTGTTCCTCAACTATGTCGACCGCGGCAACCTGGCGACCGCCGCCCCGTTGATGAAGGACGAACTGCACCTTTCCAGCACCCAGATCGGCCTGATCCTGTCGGCGTTCTTTTGGAGCTACGCGCCGGGACAGCTGGTCGCCGGCTGGCTGGCGGAGCGAATCAACGCCTATCGCACACTGGCGATTGGTCTGGCGATCTGGTCGATTGCCACGGCGCTCACCGGCCTGGCCACCGGGTTCGTCATGCTGATCGGCCTGCGTCTGCTGCTGGGTGTTGGCGAGAGCGCCTCGTTTCCCTGCACCTCGAAGCTGCTCGCCCAGCACCTTCCCCCCCACCGACTGGGCGGCGCCAACGGCCTGATCGGCATCGGCCTGTCCCTGGGGCCGGCCTTCGGCACCTTTGCCGGCGGCCTGCTGATGGCGCGGCTGGGCTGGCGCGCGGTCTTTGTAGTTCTGGGCGCGGGCACGCTGCTCTGGCTTGTTCCCTGGTTCCTGGCGACCCGCCGCGCCTCGGCGCTGGCCGACACCCCCAGCCTGCAAACGGCCCCGTCGTTCCGCAGCGTCCTGACCCATCGTGAGTTGTGGGGGGCGAGCCTCGGGCATTTCTCGGCTAACTACGCCTTCTATTTCGTAGTCTCGTGGTTGCCGCTCTATTTGGTCAAGGCACGGGGCTTTTCCGTCAGCCAGATGGCGGAGATCGGCGGCCTGATCTATGTGGTCTATGCGGCCAGCGCGGTGACGTCCGGCTGGCTGACCGACCGGTGGATCCGGGCGGGCGCCAGCGTCAATCGGGCGCGTAAGACGGCGGCCATCGCCTGCCATCTGGTGGCCGCCGTGAGTCTGATGGGCGTGGCCCTGGGCGATCAAACCGTTTCAATGGTCAGCCTGTTCGTCGCGGCGGCCGGCTTCGGCCTCAACACGGCCGGTATCTTCGCGATCGGTCAGACCCTGGCGGGGCCGCGCGCCGCCGGGAAGTGGGTGAGCGTACAGAACGGCTTCGGCAATCTGGCGGGGATCGTCGCCCCGATCGTCACCGGCGTCGTGGTGGATCAAACCGGCGCCTTCTATTGGGCGTTTATCGTCGCCGGATGCGTCTCGCTGGCGGGTGTGCTCGGCTGGGGTGTAATCGTCCGCAAGGTGGCGCCTGTGTGCTGGGCGCCACAGCCCGGCGCGGCCGCCGCCTGACATCGACGGACGCCGTGAAACGTCGGGGAGGTCGATGGCCAGCGCCAAATATTTAGCCGCGATCCAGACCCTCTATGATGGAGAGGTGATGGGCGAAGCTCTGTTGCTCAGCCTTTGCGAGGTCGCCCGCAATGCGCGGCAACGCCACCAATTCGGCACCGTGCTGCAGCTGGAAACCGAAACCAAGGCCCGTCTGCGTCCGCTGCTCGCCAAATATGGGTTGAGCTTTTCCGAAACCTTCGATCCCGGCGACCGAACGCGGCGGGTCACCGACTACACCGACACGGATTGGCCAGGCTATATGGCGGCGGCGGCGGTCCGATTGTCGGGGATCGTCCGCCGCTATGAGCGGATCGCGCGCCGCGCGCCCAAGGGGGATCGCATTGTTCTTGATGCGGTGGTTGCGCACGAGGCGGCGATCCTGGATTGGGCCGAGCGCGAGGCGCGAGGGCCGTCCGAGCAATCGCTGGATCTGATCCTCGCCCTGCTGCACTTTCCACTCCAGCCGCGCAAGACGGATGGCTTCGTGGCGCGCGCGATCGCCACGCTGTTCCGGTGGCGGCGCGCGGGTGTATGAAATTATCCGGGGCCGGGTGACGGCGGCGCAAGACTTCAAGGACAGGCGCGACATGCAGACGACGACCCTTGGCCCTCTCGAAAATGTCAGCCGCATCACCCTGGGCGGCGGCGGGCTCGGTCAAATTTGGGGCGAGACCACCAGCGAAGAGGCGATCGCCACGGTGCGCGCGGCGGTGGATGGCGGTGTGACATTGATCGACACCGCGCCGATGTATCGCCATTGCGAGGCGGTGATCGGCGCCGCCTTTGAAGGGCGCGTGCCCAGCCACATGCGGGTGACCACCAAGTGTTTCCTGGGCTCTCCCGCGCCAGCGGAGGTTGCGGGGCGCCTTGAACTGTCGCTCGACGCCAGTCTCGAGGCGATGCGCCTTGAACGCGCGGATATTTTCTTCCTGCACAGCAATTTGTGCGAGCCGGATTATATTTATGAAAATTTCCAGAATCGCCGCGACCGCTTCGCGACCACTTGGTCCGTCTACGCCAACCAGGTGGTGGCGACCATGCAGCGGCTTCGGGCCAGCGGGCGGATCGTCGCCTGGGGCATCACCGGGGTGGGCGTGCCGTCGACGATCTTGAAGGCCATCGCTCACGATCCCGCGCCCCAGGTGGTCCAGGCCGTGAGCAACCTGCTCGACAGCGCCGGGTCGATGCGAAATTTCGCGGAACCGGCGGACCCGCGGCGGGTGATCGCGGCGGCGACGCGGCGAGGCATTGGGGTGATGGGAATTCGCGCCGTCCAGGCCGGGGCGCTGACCGCCAGCATTGACCGTCCTTTGTCGGAAAACGATGCCGACGCAATTGACTACCGGCGGGCCGCGCCGTTCCGCGCCCTGTGCGCCGAAATGGGGGTCGATCCGGCGCTGGCGGCGCATCGCTACGCCCTCGGCGTCACCGGCGTTGATACGGTGGTGATCGGGGTGAAGAACCGTGATGAGTTGAAACAATGCCTGGAGGCCGAAGCTCTGGGACCTTTGCCGGCGGATATCCTGGCCCGGATTGAGGCGCTTGGGATGCGGCCCGGCCCGGTCTAATCCTGACGGGGAACCGTGCTTCCGGCGGTGAGCCATTGGCGTGGCTCGCAATCCATCGATTTGAGTGGAATCGGGGCGGGCGGGCGGCGAGGCGACGGCCGTCGCGCGGCAGCAACCGTGCAAATTGATCTATGACCGTCATGCGTGCGACGCCTGAACATCGCGATCCGGACTCAGGCCGCCGGTTTCGACGCATCCAGGCCTGTCAGGAAGCGTCTGAGGTCGGCGGCGGATTTATCCGGGATCTGCTCCATCGGCACGTGCCCGACGCCAGGATAGGTGATCAGCCGTGCGCCCGGAATCGCGCCGGCAAAACCCTTGCCGTCTTCCAGCGGGATCAAGGCATCCTGTTCGCCGTGCATGACCAGGGTCGGGACCCGGATGGATCTCAAGCGCGCCTCGGTAACGGGCTCGCCGCTTCGTGTCTGGATGGTCAGCAGAATATCGCGATGTCCGGGGGCGCGGGAAAGCTCTACATACCGATTCACCAAGGCCGGGGTCACCAGCGAGGCGTCCACATAGGCGGCCTTCAGGCCGCTTTCCGCCATGCCGCTGGTGTCGATATGCCTGATCAGGGCGCGACCGATCGGATTGTGCAGAATGGCGAAGATCAGCTGCGGCGGCCCCGCCGACGCCGGGGCGCCCGGCCAGCCGGCCGCATCGACCAGAACCAGACCCTTGACCCGGTCACCGTGGCCCAGGGCATCGTCCCACGCCACGGCCCCGCCCATGGAATTGCCCGCCACCACATAGGGCCCGGCGCCCAGGCGTTGGGCGAGGTCATCGACCAGGTCGGCATAGCCGTCGATCCCGGCGACATAGCCCTCAGGCGCCCGGGTCAATCCGTGACCCGGCAGATCCAGGGTGATGATTCGGTAGTCGGAACCCAGCCTCGCCACCCACGGCTCCCAGGCGTGCAGCGACGCGGAAAATCCGTGCACC
>JAYUBD010000280.1:0-1827 GCA_043740995.1 Caulobacteraceae bacterium
GAGCCGAACAGCACCCGATCGCTGTTGAGGCCGAGCCAGGCGTTCTGTTGGGCGGCGGAGGTCAGGTCCCAGGCGACGCTGGTTCCGTTGGCATCGACCACGGCGGCGGCCAGGGCCCGGATGATGTCGTCGCGGATCTTCTCCGACTCCCAGACCTGCAGGGCGTCACGAGCGGCATTCCATAGATTGATCTCGGTGCGGAACGAAGTGGATTTCGGCACGCGCACCGCATTGCGCCGCCAATCGACCGTGATCGGACAATTATAGTTGGTCAGCTCCTCCTCGACGCCGTCCAGCACCGTGGCGCCGGTGACGCCCGCCGATTTCAGGCGGCCGATGAACGGGATATTGATGGTGCGATAGGCTTCTTCCTGCGGCTCGAAGCGGGTCAGGATGATGCCGCCCTTATTGACATCGGCATTGGTCATATAGGGCATGAACCGCGATTGCCGGACATATTCCTGGAAATAGCTGCTCATCCAAACCTGGCGTTCGGAGGCAGTGGCGAGGGTGGTTTCGGCCATGAGGGTCTGAGGTCCTTTGGGTTAAGAGGGAAAAATCGCGCCATAGGCTTCGCCATCGCCCACCGGCACGTGCGGGCGGCCCGCCGCGCCATTGCCGGGCGCGGTGGCGAGGGATCGGGGCGGGGCCGGCGGGGTCGCCGATTGGCCGGCCTTCCAGGCTTTGAAGGCCTCGAGATCATCCGGCTGCACCGCCTCCAGCACCTGCTCGCGGCGCCAGGCCTGCATGGCGGCCTCATAGGGATCGTCGGAGATCCGCATCCGCTGGTTGAAGCCGGGATCGGCGTCGCATCGCGCCGTCGCCCAGTCATGCACCTGGGCCATGGTCTCGGCCCCGTACTGCCGGTCCGCGAACTTGCGCGACACCAGAAGGGTTTGCGCCTGAAGGGCGGTTTCCAGCCGCCCGGTATCGGCGGGGGGTTCGGCCTTCAGCGCCGCCAGCTCGCGCTCGGCGGCCTGGCGTTTCTCACGCTCCGAACGCAGCGCGGCGATCGGGGCGTGCGACGCCGCGGGGGCGTCGATCTCCGCGGGCTGATCCGCCGGCGGTTCGTCAATCACATCGTCCATGGTTGTCATCCCACGCCCAAACGGTGGCGGCCCGAATCGCCCGTCAGCCCGGCGGCGGCGTTGTTCTTGATTTGTTCTTTTTTACGTTTAGGGTCGGGGAATGCCGAACCCGAAGGTCCGCGCCCGCGAACTGCGAAAATCCCTGACCCCGCAGGAAGCGCGGCTGTGGCTCCAGCTCCGCGCCTTACGAAAAGACGGTTTTCATTTCCGCCGGCAAGCGCCGTGTCTCGGCTTCTTCCTGGACTTCGTTTGTCTGAAGCAGCGGCTGGTGGTCGAGGTGGATGGCGGCGGCCACAATGAAGATGCGCAGGCGGATCACGACGTGATGCGTGATGCGATCCTGCGTCGCGCGGGCTTTCAAACGCTGCGCGTCTCGAACGCCGATGTGAACACCAATCTGGATGGGGTGATGCGCGCGGTGTTCGACGCCCTGACCTGAACCGCCCTTCCCCACCCTCGCCGATGCTTACGCATCGTCGTGTCCCTCCCCATGCTGGGGAGGGAGGCCCGCGCGATTGTTTCTCCTCCCTCCCCAGCATGGGGAGGGACAGATCGCGAAGCGATCAGGGTGGGGAAGTCCCCCCCGCGTCGCTCAACGCATGCAGCATTTTCGCCGTGCCCGCCGCTTCGTTCAGCGCCGTGCGGCTTTGGGTTTCGGCGCGGTGGGCGGCGCCGGTCGCGCCGGCTTCGCCCTGGGCGTTGCGGATCAGGGCGATCACCGCGCGTTTGTGCGGGATGG
>JAYUBD010000281.1:0-1827 GCA_043740995.1 Caulobacteraceae bacterium
AGCCCGCAACAAGTCAGGCCCGCCAGGGCGACAGCCATCAAATAGGGCGGCGTGGCGCTGACCATCGAAAAAACTCCAAACACCGGGCGCGCGTCACCGCGCCTGCCTGATCTTCAAGAATGATATAGTGAAGCGCTTCAAGCGGCCAAACTTTGTCCATGCGCCAAACTCTGTTGAGCGGAAGGTCAGTCAATTGCCCAGCCAGACCGAACTGTCGCAACGTCGTCACGCCATCGCGCCCCTCTATCGGCTTGACGAGGCCGCCGCCCTGCGCGCCATGGCGCAAACCGCCCGGCTGTCGCCCGAGGCGCGCGACCGGGTGTTCGCTCAGGCGTCGGACCTGTTGGCTCAACTGCGCGCGCCCGGCCGCGCCGGCTGGATCGATCAGTTCCTGCGGGAATACAGCCTTTCCAGCCAGGAAGGCGCGGCCTTGCTTGGGCTCGCGGAAGCCTATCTTCGCGTGCCCGACGCCGGCACCGCCGACGCCTTGATTCGGGACAAGCTGACGCGCGGCGACTGGCGGTCGCATCTGGGCGGCGCCGATTCGGTGCTGGTGAACGGCGCGACTCTGGGCCTGATCATCGCCCAGTCCCTGGCCGACAGCCGGGCCGGCGGTCTGCGCGCCCTGGCGGCGCGGCTGGGCGAACCGGCCATTCGGGCGGGCGTGACCACCGCCATGCAGCGGATGGGTGAAGCCTTCGTGCTGGGCCGCGACATCGACGAGGCCCTGCGACGCGCCGACCGCGGCGCCAACCGGGCATTTCGCTATTCCTTCGACATGCTGGGCGAAGCCGCCCGCACGGCGCCGGACGCCGACGCCTATTTCCAATCCTATCTGGGCGCGATCGAGGCGGTGGGCCGCTCGGCCGCCGGCGCGCCCGACGTGTTCAGCGCCGACAGCGTTTCGGTGAAACTGTCCGCCCTGCATCCCCGCTATGAGCCATTCCAGGCGGGCCGCGCGGTGGGTGAACTGACCGGACGGCTGATCGAACTGGCGCGGGCGGCCAAGGCCGGCGGAGTCGGCCTGACCGTGGACGCCGAGGAGAGCGAACGGCTGGAATTGTCGCTCAGCATCATCGAGAACGCGGCGCGCGACCCGTCGCTGGCCGGATGGGACGGCCTGGGCATGGCCATCCAGGCCTATCAACGCCGGGCGCCGGCGGTGATCGCCTGGGCCGCGGCTCTGGCCGGGGCGACCGGGCGGCGGCTGATGGTGCGGCTGGTCAAGGGCGCCTATTGGGACACTGAGATCAAGCGCGCCCAGGAGCGCGGCCTCGCGGACTATCCGGTATTCACCCGCAAAAGTGGAACCGATGTCAGCTACATGGCCTGCGCCAAGGCGATGCTGGGCGAGCCGCGCCTGTTTCCCGCCTTCGCCACGCACAATGCGCTGACCGTCGCCACGGTGCTGGAATGGGCGGGAGCGCGCCGTGACCTGGAGTTTCAGCGCCTGCACGGCATGGGCGATGGCTTGTACGAAGCGCTGATGGCCAGCCGCGGCGTCGCGGTGCGGATCTATGCGCCGGTGGGTGGCTATCGCGACCTGTTGGCCTATCTGGTGCGACGCCTGCTGGAAAACGGCGCCAATACCAGCTTTGTTCATCAGATCGCCGACCGGGATGTGCCGGACGAAGTGCTGCTGGCCGATCCGGTGGCGCGGGCCCAGGCGACCGGCTTTTCGCCGCACCCGGCTATTGTCAGCCCCTCCGACCTGTTCGCGCCCAGCCGGCGCAATTCGGCGGGTCTGGACCTGTCGGACGAGGGGGTCGTGGCCGGCCTGATCAGCGGCATGCGCGACGTCTGGCGCACCCCGGCGCGGGCCGCGTC
>JAYUBD010000282.1:0-1825 GCA_043740995.1 Caulobacteraceae bacterium
AAAGGGGATGGCGGCGGCTAGGCTCTAGACAGCGCGATTGCGCCCGCGTCAATTGCCGATGGGCGCCGTTTTCTTTCCCGCAGTGGAGAGGGGCCTGCCGAAACGGCGGCGATGGCTTGGCGTGTCCTTGACGGGGTGGTTGGTCAGCAGCTTGTGCACCGTCAGAGATCCATCCGAATTGCGCGTCACGTCCGTGGTGACGATCGGTTCGGGAGCCGGCGCCGGTGGCATCGACTCTGGCATTGAGCTTGTCGCCGCCGCGGGGGCGGACACCGCCGGCGCCGGTTGGGCCGCGACCGAGGTCACCAGCGTGGTCGCGACCAGCGCGAACGCAAAACGGATTTGGGAGTGAGGCATTGAAGCGCCCTCAATTGCGAGAACCCTGCGTTCTCCACTTCACTACGCTCGAGGGAGCCAGGCGTTGCGTCGCCTCACGGCCTCGTGAACGGTGGCGCTGAAACGGACATTTTGCCTAATAGTTAATCAGAGCGCCTTATTTTTCGCCTCACTGTGAGGCGGATGGCGCCCAATGTCCTGGCTTTCATTGGCGGAGGCGGCGCGGGCGGGCCGCACGACCTAAGCCTGCCGCCATCGAGCGAGGTTCTCAGGCCTCGTCGATATGTGGGGAAACCCAAATATTCAACAACGCGCGCCGATCAGGTTTTCGGCGCCCGCGGGAGCAGGCGATGAAACTCATCATAGCAATCGTCAAACCCTTCAAGCTCGACGAGGTCCGAGAGGCCCTCGTCGCGGCCGGGGTGGAAGGTCTGACCGTCTCGGAAGTGAAGGGCTACGGACGCCAGAAGGGCCAGACCGAAATCTATCGGGGGGCGGAATATCAGGTGAATTTCGTCCCTAAAGTGAAGCTTGAAGCGGTCGTCGATGACTCGGTCGTCGAAGGAGCCGTCGAGGCGGTGAAGCGCGCCGCCGCGACAGGGAAGATCGGCGACGGAAAGATCTTCGTCCTCGACGTCGAAAACGCAGTGCGAATCCGAACGGGCGAAACCGGTTCGGCGGCTCTCTAACGATCAGCCCGACAAGGGGACATTGACGATGAAACTGAACACTATTCAACGACTGGCGGGCCTCGCCCTCGCGGTCCTCATCGCCGGAGCGCCTTTGGGCGCCCTGGCCCAAACGGCGCCCACAGCGCCGGCTGCCGCTCCCGCGGCGGGGGCTCCGGCCGCCCCCGTCGCAGCCTCGGCGGCTCCGGCCGCCCCGGCGACCGCGGCTCCCGCGCCGAAGATCGACACGGGCGACACCGCCTGGATGCTGACCTCATCCGTGCTGGTCCTGATGATGACCATTCCGGGCCTCGCGCTGTTTTATGCCGGCATGGTGCGCAAGAAGAATATTCTGGCGACCCTGGCGCAGAGTTTCGGCGCCACCTGCGTCATTACCGTGCTGTGGATGGTCATCGGCTATTCCCTGGCCTTCACCGGATCGGGAAAATACGTCGGTGACTTCAAGTATTTCTTGTTGGCCCCCATGGGTTTGAACGCGACGAGTTCGCTCGCGCCGACCATCCCGGAATCGGTCTACATGATGTTCCAGATGACGTTTGCGATCATCACCCCGGCCCTGATCGCCGGCGCGCTGGCCGACCGCATGAAATATTCAGCCTTCCTGCTGTTCATGGCCGCCTGGCTGCTACTGGTATACTGCCCAGTGGCGCACTGGGTGTGGGGCGGTGGCTGGCTGGGCGCGGCCGGCGCGCTCGACTATGCCGGTGGTACGGTTGTGCACTTGAATGCGGGCACCGCCGGCCTCGTCGCGGCGATCATGCTGGGCAAGCGCAAGGGTCTCGGCACTGAAAATATGGCGC
>JAYUBD010000283.1:0-1822 GCA_043740995.1 Caulobacteraceae bacterium
GGGGAAGAGAAGGCCTATGTCAGCGTGGCCAGGAAGACAGGGAGGCGTACCATGAACGCACTGGACGAAGCCCACGCCCTCGTGGCGGCGGATGACCGCAAGGACTTTGAATTCGCCAATCGCGGCTTCATCGCCACGCGAGTGGACCCGGTGATCGTGCGCGACGGCGGCGGACGGGCGGCGTTCGACCTTTCATCTTATGGCTTTTTGGACGGCGACGCGCCGGAGACCACCAACCCCAGCCTCTGGCGCCAGGCGCAAATCCTCACCAAACACGGTCTCTTCAAGGTGGCCGACCACATCTATCAGGTGCGGGGGTTCGACGTCTCCACCGTCTCATTCATCGATGCGGGGAGCGGGTGGATCGTCGTCGATCCCTTGACCACGGTCGAGGTCGCCCGCGCGGCGCTTGAGTTGGTTGGCGAGCATGTGGCGCAAAAGCCGGTGCTGGCGGTGATCTATTCGCACAGCCACGTCGATCACTACGGCGGCGTCGGCGGGGTCATCAGCGCCGCCGACGCCGCGGCGGGCAAGGTCAGAGTGATCGCGCCGGAGGGCTTTCTCGAACACGCGGTTTCGGAAAACATCATCGTCGGGCCGGCGATGATGCGCCGCGCGCGGTTCCAGTTCGGTCACACCCTGCCATGCTGCGCCGAAGGCGAGATGACCTCGGGCCTGGGCCCCCGCCCATCCGCCGGGACACTGTCGCTGATCGCGCCAACCGATCTGATCACCCATACCGGTCAGGAGATCACGGTCGGCGAGGTGACCATGGTGTTTCAGTTGACCCCGGGAACCGAAGCGCCGGCGGAAATGAACTTCCATCTGCCGCAATTTCGCGCCGTGTTTATGGCCGAGAACGCCAACTTGACCATGCACAACCTGTTACCGGCGCGCGGGGCCCTGGTGCGCGACGCCAAGGCCTGGGCCGATTACCTGACCGAATCGATGCGTCTGTTCGGCGAGGTCAGCGACGTGATGTTCGCCGCCCACGGCATTCCGAGGTTCGGCCAGTGCGAGATCGTCGCCTTTCTGACCAGCCACCGCAACGCCTACAAATTCCTGCACGATCAATCGGTCCGGTTAATGAATTCCGGCCTGACCGCGAGCGAGATCGCCGAGACCTTGGCCTTGCCGCCGGTGCTGGCCAGGCAATGGTTCAATCGCGGCTACTACGGCACGATGAGTCACAACGCCAAGGCTATCTATCAGCGCTATCTCGGCTGGTACGACGCCAATCCGGCCAACCTCAATCCCCTGCCGCCGCAGCCCGCGGCGAGGAAATACGTGGCCGCGATGGGGGGCGCGGCGGCGGTCGAGGCCCTGGCCGAGCGGGCGGTCGCGGACGGTGAATTGCGTTGGGCGGCGACCTTGCTTAACCATGTGGTCTTCGCCGACGAGAGCAACACCGCCGCGCGCGCGCAACTGGCGGCCATCTACACCGCGCTCGGTTTTGAAGCGGAGGCGGGCACCTGGCGCAACATTTACCTGACCGGCGCGCAGGAGTTGCGCGATGGACCGATGCCACTGCCGCCGGCTGGTTTCAGCCCCGACGTTCTGGCCGCGACCACGACGTCGATGTTGCTCGACTTCGCCGCCGTGCGCGTCAATCCCGACAAGGCCGCCGCGCGCGCCTTCAAGATCAACCTTGAACTGACCGACCGCGGAGAGGTCCATTTGATCACGGTCGAGACCGGGGTCCTGATTCACGAGGAGGGCGTGCGCGACGCGGCCGCCGGCGCCACGGTGCGTCTGATCAGGTCTGAACTTCTGATGACCTTGTTCGCCGGCATGCCCGCCGAGCCGCGCATCGCATCAGGCG
>JAYUBD010000284.1:0-1813 GCA_043740995.1 Caulobacteraceae bacterium
CAGGATGGCGATCAGGATGACGGCGGCCATCGGCCTCGCGCCGCCGTTCGGCCAAGCGGTCGCCAGAAGCGTGGTCAGGCCGGAGGCCGCGGCGCCGGCGCCGAACGAAGCGCCGCCCATCATGGCCGAGATCGAACCGGCGCGCAGCGCGTCCACATTCAAACCGGCGGCCTGGGTGTTGGCGCCGACCAGGCCGAACGAGGCGATGACGAAAAACAGCGGAACCAGCACGCCCCACATACCGCCGAATCCGCTGAAGGCATCGACGGCGAGGATCACGGCGAACAGGATGGAGGTCGCGCGGGACCGGATCAAAATGGCCTCCGGCGTGTGCCGGTGCAGCAGATGGGCGTTGACCTGACTCATGCCGATCAGGCCGATCGCGTTAGCGCCGAACACCCAGCCAAAGGCGGTCGCCGGAATGTGATAGGTCTGGATCAGCAGGCTTGGCGAGGCGGCGATATAGGCGAACAGGGCGGCGCTGTTCAAGGCGCCGGCCAGGCAATAGCCGACCAGGGTCCTTTGCCGCAAAAGCGCGAGATAGGCGCTCACCGGATGCTCGCTGCGCGCCTGTGCGGCCGTCGCGGGCGAGCGGCTTTCCCTCAGGGTCAGGAACACCCAGACGCCGATGACGCAGCCAAAGACGGCGAGAATGCCGAAGATCACCCGCCAGCCGCCGAGCGACAACAGGGCGCCGCCGGCCAGCGGGGCGAGGATCGGCGCGAGGCCGATGACCAGCATCAGTTGCGACAGGATGCGGGCCGATTGCCGATGACCGAAGCGGTCCCGCACAATCGCCCGCACGATCACCTGACCAGCGCAGCCGCCGAGCGCCTGAAAGAAACGCGCGACCACAAGGCTTTCCAGACTGGGCGCCAGGGCGCACCAGATCGAGGCCGCGACATAGAGGCTCATGCCCACAAACAGCGGGGTCCGGCGACCCCAACGATCCGACGCCGGGCCGTAGAAGAACTGGCCCACCGCCAGTCCGCTGAAAAACGAAGCCAAGGTCGCCTGAGCCGCCCCGGATCGGGCTTGAAAATCCGCGTCGATAGAGGGCAGGCTGGGCAGATACATGTCGATAGACAACGCGCCGATCGCCGTGAGCGACCCCAACAGGATCACCACCCCCCAGGGCGTCGGGGTGCGCGGGGCGTCGGCGGTCGGATCAGGCTTGCTGGGTTGGGTGGTCATGGCCAGACCCATACAACAGTTCGTCGCCCCGAGGCCGCGCCTGGCCCGGATGACCCTAAAACGAAAACACCTCGAACCGGGTGGTCAGTGACAGGGCGCGCCCGACCGGCAAGATCCGCATGCCCTCCGCAACCCCGCCTTCTGAGCGGTTGAGCGCTCCGGCCGCGTGGCTGACCGGCTCGACACACAGGAAGTTGCCGTTCAGGGGCGCATAGACCACGAGACAAGGCGCCGCCGGCCCGGTCGTGATCCGCACGCCCCGTCCGCGGCTTGGCCAGTCAATCCGCGCGGCGCCGTTCCATCCGGTAAAAACATGGTCGGCGGGGGGGTGGACGATCGACCCGCCGGGCGGATTCCACGCCTCGGATTCCGACAGCGGCATGACGGCGCCAGATTGCCATACCCCCGTCGCCGTTGCTGTCAGGCGCGTGTCGGCGTCGCGGGGAAAATACGGGTGCAGACCGAGCCCCGCCGGCATCGGCCCGGGTCCGCGGTTGACGACCGTCAGCGCGACGGTCAACGCCCCGCCGCTCAAGGCAAAGCGCTGCACCGCTTCATAGGTCCAGGGCCAATCGCCGGCGCGGTGCTCGAACCGAAGCGTCGCGGCGTTTGCCGTTCT
>JAYUBD010000285.1:0-18526 GCA_043740995.1 Caulobacteraceae bacterium
CGTCGGGATGGCGTCGAGATCGACATCGTCGAGACATCGAACATTCACACCGACAATGTCCTCCGCGGTTCGTGGCCGCCTAAACGGCAAAATCCCACAGGAGGGGCAGAAATAGTCGCGGGCAACGTGCGTATGGAATGTGTAAAGTGACATGTCATCAATTGGCGTCAGCAGGCGGAAGAATTTAAGCTCCACTCGATGGATAAGCGCACCACGCTTTCTGCAAATTGAGCAATCACAGACCCGAACATGGTCGAGAACAGCATCTACCTCGAATCGAACGAGGCCACAGTGACATGAACCTTGGTAGGTTGTTCTCAATTATCTCATTCCTCCAACAGGCTCCGCCAAACCGCGAAGGTCGTCAACTATCCAAGAAGCTCCTCAGCTTGCGGCTGCGGCTCGGGTGCTTCAGCTTGCGCAGCGCCTTGGCCTCGATCTGGCGGATGCGTTCGCGGGTAACGCTGAACTGCTGGCCGACCTCTTCGAGGGTGTGGTCGGTGTTCATGCCGATACCGAAGCGCATGCGCAGCACCCGCTCTTCGCGAGGGGTCAGCGACGCGAGAACGCGGGTGGTGGTCTCCCTCAGGTTGGACTGGATCGCCGCGTCGATCGGCAGGACGACGTTCGGATCCTGGATGAAGTCGCCGAGGTGGCTGTCTTCCTCGTCGCCGATCGGGGTCTCCAGGCTGATCGGCTCCTTGGCGATCTTCAGTACCTTGCGCACCTTTTCCAGCGGCATGGCCAGCTTTTCGGCCAGCTCCTCCGGCGTCGGCTCGCGGCCGATCTCGTGGAGCATCTGGCGGCTGGTGCGGACGATCTTGTTGATCGTCTCGATCATGTGCACGGGGATGCGGATGGTGCGCGCTTGGTCGGCGATGGAGCGTGTGATGGCCTGGCGGATCCACCAGGTGGCATAGGTGGAGAACTTGTAGCCCCGGCGGTATTCGAACTTATCCACCGCCTTCATCAGGCCGATATTGCCTTCCTGGATCAGGTCCAGAAACTGCAGGCCGCGATTGGTATATTTCTTGGCGATCGAGATTACCAGCCGCAGATTGGCCTCGACCATTTCCTTTTTGGCCTGACGCGCCTCGCGTTCGCCCTTCTGCACCGTCTGGACGATGCGGCGATAGTCGTCGATCGGCACGCCGGATTCGGAGGCCAAGGCGGCGATGTCGCGACGGATATCGGCGATCTGCTGGGTGTCGGTCGCCACGAACTTGACCCAGCGCACGCCCAGCTGCGCCACCGTTTCGGTCCAGGTCGGATCCATTTCCGCGCCGAAATAGGCGCGAAGGAAGTCAACCCGGGAAATCCCGAAGCTGTCGGCCGACCGCCACAAACGGCCCTCGAGACCCATCAGGCGCTTGTTGATCGCGTAAAGTTGTTCGACCAGGGCCTCAATGCGATTATTGTTAAGTTTCAGGGTCTTGAGATGGCCAACAATGGTCACGGTCGCGGCGTCATAGGCCTTGCGGTCAGCCTGGCTTAGATCGCCGCCCTTGAGCTTGAGATCGACCAGCTTTTCCTGCAGGCGGCGAAAGGATTCAAATTCGCCGGCGATGGCGTCGAGCGTGGCCATTACCCCTTCGCGAAGCTCGCCTTCCATGGCGCTAATGGTCGGGCCGGCCCCGTCGTCGAAATCATCGTCGTCGGACTCGGCGGCGGCGGCGCGCGCGCCGTCCTCGTCGTCCTCGCCCTGAGCGGCGGCCTTGGCGTCCTCGGCTTCGCCGGCCACGGCGGCGTCCGACAGGGCCTGGGCGACCTGACCGCCATAGGTTTGTTCAAGATCGATCACCTCGCGCAACAGAATGCGCCCCAGGCTGAGCTCTTCGCGCCAGACCATGATCGCTTCAAAGGTCAGGGCGCTCTCGCACAAACCACGGATCATGGTGTCGCGGCCGGCCTCGATGCGCTTGGCGATGGCGATCTCGCCCTCGCGCGAGAGCAACTCCACCGAGCCCATTTCGCGCAGATACATCCGCACCGGGTCGTCGGTGCGGTCAAAGGCGCTTTGCTTATCGGCGGCTTCCGCCACGGCGGTCTCTTCGCGGACCACCACTTCGGTGGCCTCGGTGGACTCTTCCTCGGCCTCCACGACATTGATGCCCATTTCCGAGAGCATGGCCAGAGTGTCTTCGATAGCCTCGCTGGTCACCTCTTCGGATGGCAGCACCTTGTTCAGCTCGTCCATCGTGACATAGCCCCGGGCCTTGGCGAGCTTGATGAACTTTTTGACGCCGGCATCGTTGAGGTCAAGCAAGGGCCCATCGGCGACCGGCGGCGCTTCGACCTCAGGGGCTTCGGCGGTAGCGGTGGTGGTGGTCATCTAGGTCTCCGACCGCGGCGCGACTCGATGGAGTCGACCGGACAAGGGTTGACGACGATGTGACCCCGGACGACGGCGCGTCCGGATCAATCGTCGGGGGTCCATATCGAACGCGCGTTGATCGCCCGCCTCAGCAAATCGCGCTCTGTCTTCAACGCCATAAGCGTCGCCGAGCCGGCGCCCCCCGCCATGTCCTGTTTGGCCACGGTCAAGGCGTCATCCAGCGCGGCCACGCGGTTCAAGACCTCGAAGGCATGCGACCACTGGGACCTTGCGACGGCGATGGTGACGTCATCTTTGGGAAAGGGCGCGCCCGCATAAGCGGCGGCCCGGTCGACATCACTCAACAACGCGCTAAATCCAACCTCAGCCAAATGGCGTCGCAGCGTCTCGGTGTCAAGGAGATCGCGCTCAAGTCGCAGATGGATGATCTCCCTGGCCAGGCTGTCCAGGGCCGGATCCCCAAAGCCGCGCGTCTGCAGAGCCTCCAGGTGCGCATCCACCACGCAGGGGTCGGCGACCGCCTGCCGGGCCAGCGCCGCGGCGATCGGGTCGATGTCGCGGGCGAGACGATGCGCCGCATCACGGGCTTCGGGACCGGCGAAGGTGGGCGGCGGCGGGCCGTCCTTGCGCCAGCGCCCGCGCGGCGCGGCGGCGTTACCCACTCTCGGCGCGCGAGGCGCCTGAGACAGAGCGTCCAGGCGCGTGAACAGGGCGTCGCGGTAGGCCCCGGCGAGGTCCGCATCCGCTATGATCTTGGCCGCGTCGCGCAGGCGGCGCTTCAACCCGGCCTTGTGTTCGGGCTTGGTCAGTGGCGTGGCGTCGCGTTCCCGGATGAACAAGGCATCGACGAACGGGGTTGTCGCCGCAAGTTGGGTCTTCAGCGCCGCTTCGCCCTGCTCGCGCACTATGTCGTCCGGGTCCTTGCCGTCGGTGACCATGGCGAAGTTGAAGCTACGCGCCGCCTGGAGCAGAGGCAGCGCGCGGTCAATCGCCCGCGAAGCCGCCTGCATGCCGGCGCGATCACCGTCGAAACACAGGGTCGGCTCCGGATGCAGTCGCCATAGCATCTCCATCTGGCCTTCGGTCAGCGCCGTACCCATCGGCGCCAGGGCGGCGACGCCCGCCCGCTGGCAGGCGATCACATCCATATAGCCTTCAACCACCACCAGAGCGGCGCCCTCGCCCGCCGACAGCAACAGTCGCCGCGCCTCGGCGAGGCCATACAGCACCCGGCCCTTGTCGAAGAGTTCGGTGTCGGGCCCATTGAGATATTTAGCGCGCGCCTGAGGGTCCATGGCCCGTCCGCCGAACGACACAACCCGGCCGCGGGCGTCGCCGATCGGAAACATGATCCGGTCGCGGAAGCGGTCATAGGGCGAGCCGGCATCGTCCGGGCTGATCAGCAGTCCCGCCTCGACCAGGGCCGCCGGCGTGGCGCCCTTGGCAACCAGATAGTCCTTCAGCGCCGTGCGGCCCGGCGGCGCGAAGCCCACATGAAACCGGCTCCATTGATCTTCCGGCAGGCCGCGACCGGCCAGATAGTCTCTGGCCGCCCGCCCCACCGGTCGGCGAAGTTCGCCCTCGAACCAGGCGCCGGCCAATTCGAGCCAGTCGCCGAGTCCCTGGCGTTTGCGGTCCCGTTCGGCGGCCCGCGGGTCGGGGGCGGGCAAGGGAATGCCGGCTTCGCCCGCCAGGCGCTCCACCGCCTCCATGAAGGTCAGTCGTTCGGTCTCCTGCAGGAAACTGATCAGGTCGCCGTGCTTTCCCGACGAAAAATCGTGAAAGAAGCCCTTGTCGTCATTGACGAAGAACGACGGCGACCGCTCCTTGTTGAACGGCGACAGCCCGACATATTCGCGGCCTTGCCGGCGCAGCTTCACGGTCTTGCCGATCACGTCGGAAAGCCGCAGTCGCGATTTTATCTCGTCCAGGAAGCGGTCGTCATAGCGCACGCCGCGATGATAGCCCCTGGAGGCGCGCGAGTCGCGCGGCCCGCGATCAGGCGCCCAAGCGCACGCGTTTATCCGGGTTTCGCATGATATATTGACTGATCTATATTGCCTTCGAGACGGGCCAGGCGATCCAGGCGGCGAGCAGGGCCGGCAAGATCACCCCCGCGAAGTCGCGACCGATATCAGTCATTGGATGCGGAGCGGCCACCGCGTCGCTCAGATGGATCATGGCGTGCAGAGCCAGAAAGACGGCGGCGGCCCGGACCCAGCCGCGGGCGGCCCCAGGTTCCACGGCGCTCCACGCCAGGCCCGCGGCGGCGACAAGATAGGCCGCGCCGATATCCTTCACGAAATGTGGATTGTATGGCCCGGTCTGGGTCACCCCCGGAACGGCGCCGTACCACCACGGTCCGGCGAACAGCATGGCCACGCCATTGGCCGCCAGCACCAGGGCCAGGATGGCGGCGACTGAACGTTTGATCAGCATGGATTCCTCAAGGGCGAACATGGCTTTCTCGACAAAGACGTCTTTGATCGTTCATTTGTGACATGGACACCTCATGAATTTAACATTGACCCTGTTGCGGACTTGATTCCCGAATTTAGCCTTGATAAAGTCATGTTTCGGTATGGTGCCAGACGTCCAGGCAGACATAGGAAAAAATTCATGAAGAACTCCTTCTCCACGATGGTCCTTCTTGCCGGGTGGATGGCGGCCGGCGCGGTCTCGGCGGCCACCGTCGTCGTCGATGGGCGCTCCGGGCCTTACGACCCGCTTGTGGTCGGCAATTTCGACTATGGCGTACACGATCACCTTGCGCCCGCTTCGATCGCCGTATCAGCGGGAACAACCATCACGGTGACCTATCTTTCGGGATTGACCAGCGCCTTTAGCGGTTCGCCACCTTCCGTGGACGCCCTTGGCTATCTCGGCAGCCCATTTGGGACAGGCCTTGGCGAATCGCAGACCGGATCTTCCGGGACTTTTTTCCCGAGCTTTCCGATCAGTGGCGCGGCGGGTCCTCCCATTTATTTGAACGCCCTTTTAGGCGCCTTTGTTGACGGTTCCGGCCGCGTGCTGAGCGAGTTCGCGCCCGGCAATGGCCCCTATATCATTCTCGCGCCCGTCGGCACGGTGGCTCTTGAGTTCGGCGTCAATGACGATATCTTCAGCGACAATTCCGGATCGCTGAGCGTGGATGTCTCGGGTGCCGGAGCCGTTCCTGAGCCGACGGCGTGGGCAATGTTGTTGGTCGGTTTTGGCCTGCTCGGCGCATCGCTGCGGCGCACGTCAAGCTGTCGGCGGATGCCGACCGCTGCTATCTGATTTCGACGAAAAACCTTGGACAGACCGCAACCGCTGCGATAGCGACGGGGCGGGTTCAGCAAGCGAACGCTCATCTCGGCGAGATCGTCGGTCGTACGGTCGGCGGGCTATACGCTCGCTTGTCGCAAGCCTTGAGCGCCCCGTTGCGCCCGTGCAATCCACGCAACTTGAGGTCTACACGCCACGTTGACCGCGGCGAGGTCCGACGCTACCCACGCCGTCGTTCGCCGTCGCCAAGGAAATCGGAATGAAAAACGACCTTCTTCCAGGCGTCACCGGCCTGCTGGCCCTGGCGGACGGGACCATCCTGCAGGGTCTGGGCTGCGGTCATGCGGGTGAGGCGGTGGGCGAGGTCTGCTTCAACACCGCGATGACCGGCTATCAGGAGATACTGACCGACCCCTCCTACATGGCGCAGATCGTCGCCTTCACCTTTCCGCACATCGGCAATGTTGGGACCAATCTGGAAGATCTGGAACAGGTTTCCGGCGACGCCGCGACCTCGGCGCGCGGCGCGATCTTCCGTGAGGCGCCCACCGCCCCCGCCAACTGGCGCGCGTCCGGTGACCTGGACGGCTGGATGCGGCGGCGCGGCGTCGTCGGCCTGAGCGGCGTCGATACGCGGTCCTTGACCCGGTCGATCCGCGAACGGGGGATGCAGCACGCCGTCATCGCGCACAACCCCGAGGGGCGGTTCGACCTTGACGGCATGGTCGCGCGCGCCCGGGCCTGGAGCGGCCTGGCCGGAGTCGATCTCGCGCGGGAGGCGTCCTGCCGACAGCCATTCACCTGGGAAGAGGGGCTGTGGTCCTGGCCAGAGGGCTACACAACGCCGGGGTCACCAAAATATCGAGTCGTGGTCGTGGACTACGGCGTCAAGCGCAACATCCTGCGGGCGCTCAGCGACATCGGCGCCGAAGTCAGCGTCCTGCCCGCCCAGGCGACCGCCGAGGACGTTCTGCGCCAGAAGCCGGACGGGATCGTCCTGTCCAACGGTCCGGGCGATCCGGCGGCCACCGCTCTTTACGCGGTTCCGGAGATCCGCAAGCTGGTGGAAACTGGGATCCCGCTTTTCGGCATCTGCCTCGGCCATCAATTGCTGGCCCTCGCGGTCGGCGCCAAGACGTTAAAAATGGACCAGGGCCACCACGGCGCCAATCACCCGGTGCAGGCGCTCGACACCGGAAAGGTCGAGGTGGTTTCAATGAATCACGGCTTCACGGTTGATCGCGCCGGCCTGCCGTCAAGCGTGATGGAGACCCATGTCTCATTATTCGACGGCAGCAATGCCGGCATCGCGCTAAAGGGCCGACCGGTGTTTTCCGTGCAGCATCACCCCGAAGCCTCGCCCGGGCCGACCGACTCTCTGCCAATTTTCCGGCAATTCGCCGGGCTGATGGACAGGTTCGTGCAGGCCGGGACAGCGGGCTGACCACGCGTCGAACCGCCCGATTTCGATCCGACGGGGCGTCAGGCAACCACTCAGGCCTCGACGACGACCTTTGCCTTAGCGACTTTCGGGGCTTTCGGCGCGGCGGTCTTCTTGGTGGCGCTGCGCTTCTCGGCGGCGGCTTCGAGCTTGACCACGCGGCGGGCGGCGATCGCCGCTTCGAGAGCGGGCAGCAATTCAGCGGCGTCCGCCTGCTGTTTCGTACTGCCGGACGAGCCGAGCCGTCGAGCATTGTCGAACAGATTTTTCAACGCCGCGTCGTCGAGAAGGGGTATCTTGTCGATCAGGCTCATGAACGGGCGCTCCGCGGATTCTTGAATTATGAAGGTCCAATATCGGCCTTCCTCACGGCAATTCAAAGGCGAATGCACGATTTTGACATTCACCTTGCCGGAACCGGGCAGAAGGGGTAAAAGGGGGTATCGAATTCGCTAGGGTTCGGCCGCTCTTCCATACGCCGCGAGGCGCTCCCGGACCCGCCCACCGATCCTCACCCGACTTTGATAGACCAATTGGGGCCCGCACGGTGCGAGTCTCTACATCTAAAGGACTAAATCTAAATGGCTACCGGTACTGTCAAATGGTTTAACGGCCAAAAAGGCTTCGGCTTCATCCAACCCGATGCGGGTGGCGCCGATGTGTTCGTGCACATTTCTGCGGTCGAACGTGCGGGCCTCGGCTCGCTGCGTGAAGGCCAAAAGATCACCTACGAACTCGAACGCGACGCCAAGAACGGCAAGATGTCCGCCGGCCAACTCCAGGCCTAAGCGGCCCGGTCCGCCAAGGACCGACGCCTTCTTAAGGAAGTCTTATGGGCCGGCGCTTCCAGCGCCGGCCCATTTTCTTGTGGCCGGTCGCATGGCGTGCGCTTGCGCCTGAGCCAAGCCGTCTCTAAACGAGCCCCTTAGCCCAATTTCGCCTGGATGTCGGACGCGCCCGCGCGCGGCCGCCCTGGCGCGCGAGACCTTGATGCCCAAACGGACAGACATCCACACCATCCTGATCATCGGGGCCGGGCCGATCGTCATCGGCCAGGCTTGTGAGTTCGACTATTCCGGCGTGCAGGCCTGCAAGGCGCTGCGCGCCGAGGGCTACCGGATCGTCCTGATCAATTCCAACCCGGCCACCATCATGACCGATCCCGATGTCGCGGACGTCACCTATATCGAGCCGATCACGCCGGAGGTGGTCGAGCGGATCATCGCCCGGGAACGCCCGGACGCCTTGCTTCCGACCATGGGTGGCCAGACGGCCCTTAATACCGCGCTCGCCCTGGAAGCCTCCGGCGCCCTGGCCCGATATGGCGTCGAAATGATCGGCGCCCGCGCCGAGGTGATCGACCGCGCCGAGGACCGTCAGAAATTCCGCGACTGCATGGACGCCATAGGCCTGGAGAGCCCCAGGTCCAAGGCCGCTCACACCCTGGAGGAGGCGCTCGAAGCCCAGACCCATGTCGGCCTGCCCGCCATCATTCGCCCCTCCTTCACCCTGGCGGGCACCGGCGGCGGAATCGCCTACAATATGGAGGAGTTCCGCGAGATTGTTGAGCGTGGCCTCGATTTGTCCCCCACCACCGAGGTGCTGATCGAGGAGAGCGTTCTGGGCTGGAAGGAATACGAGATGGAGGTAGTCCGCGACGTTGCGGACAATTGCATCATCGTCTGTTCGATCGAAAATCTCGATCCGATGGGTGTCCACACCGGAGATTCCATCACGGTGGCGCCGGCCCTGACCCTGACTGACAAGGAATACCAGCGCATGCGGGCCGCCTCGATTGCGGTGCTGCGCGCCATCGGCGTGGAGACCGGCGGCTCCAATGTGCAGTTCGCGGTCAATCCCGCCGACGGGCGAATGCTGGTGATCGAGATGAATCCCCGGGTCTCGCGGTCGTCCGCCCTCGCCTCCAAGGCCACCGGCTTTCCGATCGCCAAGGTCGCCGCACGCCTGGCCGTGGGCTATACCCTCGATGAACTGACCAATGACATCACCGGCGCCACGCCCGCGGCGTTCGAGCCCAGCCTCGACTATGTGGTCACCAAGATCCCGCGCTTCGCCTTCGAGAAATTTCCAGGCGCGATTCCCGATCTCAACACCCAGATGAAGTCGGTCGGCGAGGTGATGGCGATCGGCCGCAATTTCGCCGAAAGCCTGCAAAAGGCCTTGCGTGGCCTTGAGACCGGCCTGACCGGCCTGGACGAGATCGACATCCCGGGCGCCCTGGACTCGGCGGGCGGCGAGGCGGCGATTGTCCGGGCGCTCGGTCAGCCGACCCCCGATCGCCTGCGGGTGATCGCCCAGGCCTTTCGCCACGGCCTCAGCGTCGAGGCGGTGAATGCCGCCTGCGCCTATGAGCCGTGGTTCCTGCGCCAGATCGAAGCCCTGGTCACCGAAGAGGCGAGTGTCCGCCGCCACGGCCTGCCCACCGAGCCGCAGGCCCTGCGCCGCCTGAAGGCTCTGGGCTTTTCCGATGCCAGGCTTGGACAGCTTAGCTCCCAAAGTGAGGTCGAAGTCCGATCGCGGCGTCACGACCTTGGCGTTCGGCCAGTCTATAAGCGGATCGACAGCTGCGCCGCCGAGTTCGCGGCGGTGACGCCCTACATGTATTCCACCTACGAGACGGGCGCCCTGGGTGAGGCCCCGCAATGTGAATCCGAGCCGACCGGCAAGCGCAAGGCCGTCATCCTGGGCGGCGGCCCCAATCGCATCGGCCAGGGCATCGAGTTCGACTATTGCTGCTGCCACGCCGCCTTCGCCATGGCCGAGATCGGCGTCGAGTCGATCATGATCAATTGCAACCCGGAGACTGTTTCGACAGACTATGACACCTCCGACCGCCTGTATTTCGAACCCCTGACCGCCGAGGACGTGCTGGAGGTGCTCGCCGTCGAAGCGTCGCGCGGCGAACTGCAAGGGGTCATCGTGCAATTTGGCGGCCAGACGCCGTTGAAGCTGGCCCCCAGCCTGGAAGCCGCCGGCGTGCCAATCCTGGGCACCAGCGCCGACGCCCTTGATCTCGCCGAGGACCGCGAGCGGTTCCAGCAGCTTTTGCACCGCCTTGACATCGCCCAGCCGCAAAACGGCCTGGCGCGGTCGGGTCCCGAGGCGGCGGTGATTGCCGAGCGCGTCGGCTATCCGGTGGTCATTCGACCCTCGCACGTGCTCGGCGGTCGGGGCATGGAGATCGTCCGCGACCCTGAACAACTGGCCCGCTACATGACCACGGCGGTGCTGGTGTCCGGCGACGGACCGGTGCTGATCGACGCCTATCTGTCCCGCGCCACCGAGGTCGATGTCGATGCCCTTTGTGATGGGGACACGGTGTTCGTGGCTGGCGTGCTGGAACATATCGAAGAGGCCGGCGTACATTCAGGCGACAGCGCCTGCTGCCTGCCGCCGTTCTCCCTGCGTCCCGAAACCATCGCCGAGCTCAAGCGGCAGACCGAGGCCATGGCCCGCGCCCTGAACGTCAAAGGCTTGATGAATGTGCAGTTCGCTATCGAGGAGCCGCTTTCCGATGCGCCCAGCATCTTCGTGCTTGAGGTCAATCCTCGGGCCAGCCGCACGGTCCCCTTCGTTGCCAAGACCATAGGCCAGCCGATCGCCGCCATCGCCGCCAAGATCATGGCGGGCGTTCCCTTGGTCAGCTTCGGTCTGGTGGACCGGCCCTATGACCATGTGGCAGTGAAGGAAGCGGTGTTTCCGTTCGCGCGCTTCCCAGGCGTCGATACGGTGCTGGGGCCGGAGATGCGCTCGACCGGCGAGGTCATGGGCCTCGACTGGCGCCGCCCCGGCGAGACCCTGGCCCCGGCGTTTGCCCGCGCGTTCGCCAAGAGCCAGCTGGCCGGCGGGGTCATCCTGCCGACCGCCGGCGGCGTGTTCGTCTCCGTCAAGGACGCCGACAAGGCCTGGATCGAAGCGCCGGTGCGCCTGTTGCTGGCGCTCGGCTTCCGCGTCGTCGCCACCAGCGGCACTCACGCCCACCTGACCGCCCTGGGTCTGCCCGTGGCCCTCGTGCGCAAGGTGTTGGAGGGCCGCCCCCACATCGTCGACGCCATGAAGAATCGCGAGATCCAGCTGGTGTTCAACACCACCGAGGGACGGCAGTCCCTGCAGGACAGCTTCTCCCTGCGCCGCGCCGCCCTGATGATGAAGATCCCCTATTACACCACCGCCGCCGGCGCCCTGGCCGCCGCCCAGGCCATTACCGCCCAGGCGGCGGGTCCGCTGGAGGTCCGTCCGTTGCAAAGCTATGCCGGAGGGTGAGGGGCGTGAGCTTGGGGCGCTACAACTGCCACAACCCCTCCCTCCCCTTCATGTGGAGGGGCGAGACGAAGTCCGGGGTGGGACTCTTGAGGATTCATCCCAAAGCCTCGCTCCAACCCCACCCCGACCATGCCGGATCTTGTCTGTCCTTCTCCATAGCTGGGAAGGAGCATCACGGCGCTAGCTATGCGAATGGATGATTCGCCCTTCGCCAGCGCCGCCATCTACTATGATCGCTATCGGGCGCCCTATGCGTCGGGTGCCTTGGATCAGGTGATCGCCGCCTTCGCGCTTGGCCCGGGGTCAAGGGCGCTCGATATTGGCTGCGGGCCGGGCACGATCGCCATACCGCTGTCACGCGTCGTCGCCGAGGTGGTCGCCGTCGATCCGGACCCGCACATGCTGGCCGAGGGCCAAAGGCTGGCGGCGGAGATGGGACGAGGAAATATCCGCTGGATTCAGGGTCGGGCGGAAGATGTTCTGCAGGGTCTGGGGCATTTTCACGCTGTCACCCTGGGGCAGTCGCTTCACTGGATGGATCGCGACCTCGTCTTGCGCCGTCTGGCGGATATCGTGGAAGACGGCGGCGGCGTGGCGATCCTCGACGAGGGCCGGCGGAGGGCGCCAGAGTCCTGGGCGGGCGTCGCTGCGGACCTCGTGTCCAGCTATCTTGGTCCGACCGGTCGCCATCCGTCGAAACATCCGGAAATGGACCACGAACCGTCGCTGCGCCGCTCGACTCACTTCTACATCTTTACCGTCCGCGAGTTTCCCTCGGAAATTACCCGCGATGTGGTCTCCATTCTGGGCTGCGTATATTCCAGCGTGCGGTCCACCAAGCCGATGTTCGGCGACAGGGCTCCGGCCTTCGAAGACGAGCTTTCCCGGATTCTCATTCGTCTGAACCCGTCGGGCGTGTTCCATGAGGCGCTTGAGACGGCGGTCTATCTTGCGCCGAAGGCCCGCGTCGGCGCGCGGTAGGCAACGCCTTGAAGCGTTGCGCCGCGGTGTAGAGACCGATGCGCCAGCCCTGGGATCAAACCGCCTACGACAGGCTGGCGGCGGTGTCGTGATCAGCGGTTTCGCGGAGCCTCTCATAGAGGTGGGCGACCCCATCGCGCTGGACGACGCCGAAACGACGGTGGTCACCAATCTGCACGGGCCCATTCGCCTGACCGCGGCGCTGCCGCCGCACCAGCGCGCAAGAACGGCATCGACCAAAGTCAATCTTTCGTCTGGCCTGGCGTTCGTGCCGATCGTCGCGATCCCCACCAACGCGGCGCCGCATTCTTACACCCTGTCTTTGCGCGAACAGTTCAAGGGAGCCTCCAATCGAGGTGATCGAGATCCGCCGCCCTATGTTCAGACGTATCTGCTCGGCGAACATCAGGTGAGCGACCCAAGCGCCCCACCGCTGGCGGACTATCGGTCGGAAATCCTTGGCCTGTTGCAACAGGCGCCGACTCCAGCCGAAATCCGCGTCGAGCGGGCGAAGAGGCTCAGATTTGCCGACGCGCGCGGCGACTTCGACGCAATGTTTCAGGCGGTCAACCCTGGATAGCGGGACCGAGAGGATGTTGAACAGACATGATTAAGACGTACTTCCTTATTCGGGAGTATCGTTTTGCAAAGATTTATGTATTTCTTCGGTCAATGCATTGTTTACTTTTAGTAATTTGTGCAAATTGTTGCTGATCTCCAATAACGCTTCGGCATCTTTGAATGTTTGAAATGCCTGCTTGTCTGACGCCTCAGCGGCGACTTTTTGTCCAACCATGATGATGGATAGCAAGACCAGTTGGAGGAAGGTCTGCGCAATCCAGGCGATTAGCGTGGCTGTGCCGCCTTTTATCGCTTCCGGAAGACTGATCAAGGCCAGGATCGTGAACGCATAGGCGCACCACATGGTGGCGACCCAACTGGTTATTTTTACCGCGAGCCAACCATTGAATCCGGTATGTTCCTTGGCAATGGTGGCGACCCCCTCTCTTTTGCGACCTTCAATGTGTGGGTGGGGGGTATGTTCCACGTTATAGTCTTGTCCCGGCGCTTCTATCATTGCTCTGTTCTCTCGCTCTAAGGGGCATCCAACGCCGGCGGCGTCCACAGGGTTTCCACATTCAGGTAGACGGCGCGAACGCTCAGGGCAATCGGGCCAAACTCATCGTTCGGATCGCGGCTCTGGATTGGCTCTTCGACCAATTTGGTGGGTGGCGTCTCGACGCTTCGTCGGAGAAAAATTGAGGCGACGCGTTCACAGGATCAAATCGGAATGGGTGGCGCGATCACCCCGGAATCCGCACGCCCCGCACATCGCGCCCTTTTATCCGGCACAGCAGGATCGTAGAGCCATGGCGGGGATTCGGCGGTGATCAATCAGGGTGACGCATTGAGGGAAACACCACCGCCACCCCGTTCGACTCCAGCTTGCCCAATACATTATCGACATCAATTATGGGAATATCTTCAGGAACATCAATCGTATAACAACCGAACTGCGGCAAACCCACCGTGTTGCAACCCAGAGATCGCAGCTCCTCCAGAGTAACATCAATCTGACTGTCTTCCGATAATCTCAGGAGCCAGATTGTAGTTCGCAGAGATTTTCGGACGTGAGTCCACGATTTCACGAAATGTTTATCGTCCTCAACAATATCTATGACGTCTCCTGCTGAAAAGTTGTTAATAAATAATGGGGCCACTAGCAGTCTATATCCATCCGACAACTTGTCGAATGGCAGTGATTCGCTTGTTGCAGGAGGCCAATCATCTTCCCTAGCAAGCGGAAATTGCAAAGATACCGGGATTTTTCTTCCTACTCGGGGAGGTGTCGCGCTATGTGGCATGGAGGGCAAAGGACCACAGGCTCGCTATGTCTTCCCCCGCCTTCGCCAATAGGCGGATCGTGGTGCACTTGCGCCTGATTGTTCGGAGTGGGCGCCCCCTTCTCACTCTTAATGCTCAGGACCTCTCGCCCACAGTCCGCGCAGGCCATCTTGCCACCATTTTCGGCGGCATTTTCCGCCTTAGCCGCACCACTTTCGTAAGCATGCGAATTCACAGGAAAGCCTTGATGGCGGTGGACGTCGGTAGCCCGCCGGTCGAGCGGGGATTCTGCGGCGCACAGTGATGGGCGCGACGGTGGCGCTGACTTCGTTATCGGCGCGCCGAGACGCGGCGACGACGATCGCGCATGGCCGATCCTTCCCGCTCTCGGTCGCGTCGGCATCCTCTTGTGACTCCAGAGGAAGCTATAGCGAATGGCGAGGCCGGGCCTCGGCAGCGGAAAGGTCATGGCTGCGGCTTGAATTAGCGCCTATGGGCTGGAAGCGCGCTCCGGGCGACGACCGCCCAGACCTCGTCCCGAATTGGCGGTAGTGTACCGCTGAAGCGCTCGCCCAAAGGCGTCTCGCTCTATCTTAAGGAAACCCTGCCATGCCCTTGCCGCAAGACATCCACCCGCTTCATCAGGGGTTGCAAGACACCCTGTCCAAGGCTTCCGCCGCCGACTGGGTGGAAAACTCACCGGGCATGGCCTGGATGCGTATCCTGTGGACCGGATCGGAGACCGGCACCTGGGCGGTGGTGTTCCGCTGGAAAAAGGGGTTCGCGGCGCCGCCGCATAAGCATCTGTCGGCCTCCCACACCTATATCCTGTCCGGTCGGTTGAAGGTTCGCGACGGGGTTTTTGAGACCGGCGACTATGTCTATGAGCCGAACGGCGTGCTTCACGGGGCGACCGAGGCGCTGGAAGACACCGAATACCTGTTCATCTGCCACGGTCCCTTGCTCTATTTCAACGACACCCAATTCACCGGCTATCTCGGCTGGGAAGAGCTGGAAAAGATGCGGCTGCGCGCCGCCCCGACGCCCGAGGCGGCCACGGTCCAGGCGGCGGCCTGAGGTTTCACCCGGCGGCGGCGGCTGATTGCAGGATCAGGTCGCGCAGCCCCGACGCCGAGAGAATTTCGATCCAGTAGCCGTCGGGGTCCTGGATGAAGGCCAGGCCCTTCATCGCCCCCTCGTCCGGTCTCTTGACGAAGGCGACGCCCAGCGCCTCAAACCGCGCGCAGGCGGCGTGCACATCGGGAACCGACAGGCCGATATGGCCAAAGCCTCGCGGCTCGCTGTTGCCGTTATGATAGGCGAAGGCGGAATCGGCCTCGGTCCCCCAATTGTGCGTCAGTTCGAGCAGGGCCGGCTGTTCGAACACCCACTGGATTCGCGCGGCGCGATCGTCCGGAACGGGTCCCTGAGGATAGCCCAGGAAATACAGCGAGAACTTCGCGACCGGGAAGTCGTAGCGATCCAGCAGGCCCATACCCAGCACGTCGCGATAAAACGGGATCGACCGCGCCGGATCCTTGATTCGTAGCATGGTCTGGTTGAGTACATACCGCGCGGGCGCGGCGAAGTCGGCCTGGGCAGAGCTCATAGCGCGATCAGCCCGCCATCGACCGACCAGCACGCGCCCGTCACATAGCTCGCATCGTCGGAGGCCAGGAATACCGCCACATTCGCCACCAGCACGGGATCAGCGCGCCCGGCGATCGGCGGGGGGAGGTAGCGGGGCGGCTCGTCCGGACGGGGCGGCGGCGCGTTCGCTTCGATGATCGATACGAAATCGCGCAGCATGCGGCCCTCGATCGCGCCGGGCGCGATGGCGTTTACCCGGACGCCGGCACGCGCCCACTCCTTGGCGGCGGTGGCGGTCATCGCGGTGACCGCGTGCTTGGAGGCGACATAGGCCACCTGTCCCCGGGCGCCCTTCAGGCCGTTGATTGACGAGGTGTTGACGATCGCGCCGCCACCGCCCGCGACCAGGGCGGGGATCACATGCTTCAACCCAAGGAACACGCCGACCGTGTTGACCGCGATGATCCGATTGAAATCCTCGACCGACAGATCGGGGATCAGCCGCCAGGCGCCGGTGCGGCTGCCCTCGATGCCGGCATTGTTGAACAGCCCGTCGATGCGACCAAACCGGCCCAGCGCCGCCGTCACATAGCCGGCCACCTGGTCTTCGTCGGTCACGTCGGCGACGACACTCAGCAGCGCCGCCCCCGGCGGCATCCTCGCCTCCAGTCCGCGCAACGCCTCGGCCTTGAGGTCGACGGCCACGATGTTCGCACCGCGGCCGGCCATCAGAACAGCGGCGGCGCCGCCCAGGTCGCCGGCCGCGCCGGTGATGATCACTGTCTTTCCGGCGAAATCGCGCCTGTCCCCGTTCATGCGCTGAACCCCCCATCGACGGGATAGACGGCGCCGGTGACGAATGCCGCCCGATCCGAAGCCAGGAAGGCGACGACCCGCGCGATCTCGACAGGCCCCGCCCAGCGCCCGGCCGGGATCATCGCGCCCCGCATCCCCGGCGGCGGCCCGCCGTCGCGGTTCGCGCCCATCGCCCCCACGATCTCCTCCATCATCCGGCCCTCCACCAGCCCGGGCGCAACGCAATTGGCCCGAATATTGCGTTCGCTCCATTCCAGCGCCGCCGTACGCGTCATGCCGATCACCGCCGCCTTCGACGCCGAATAGGCGATCTGGCCGGGGCCGGGCCGCAACGCCGCCACCGAGGCGACATTGACGATCGCACCGCCGCCGGTACGCAACATGGCGGGGATCGCGTGTTTCATCATCAGGAACACCCCGGTGACGTTCACCGCGAAGATCGCCTCGAAGTCCGCTTTGGCGACTTCCGGCGTCAGTCGCCACGCCCCCTCACGCCCGCCGGCCGTGCCGGCATTGTTGAACAACAGGTCCAACCGACCGAAAACCTGCAGCGCCCGCGCGACGCAGCCGGCGACCTCGGCCTCAATCGTCACGTCGGCCCGCCAGGTCGCCCAGTTCCCCGAGGCCGCCATCCGCCCCGCCAGCCCCGCGAGCGCCGCCTCGCCGACGTCCACCGCCAGCACGCGAGCGCCCTGCTCCAGCATCAGGGCGACGGTCGCCTCGCCGATATCCCCCGCGGCGCCAGTGACAATCGCGACCTTGCCGCTCAACTCTCCCGTCATTCGGAACCCTTTGTCGCCACGATCGCGGCCCTGGGGCGCAGACTAACGTGCTCTGGCATTGCGGAACACCCCAATTGGGGCGCCCGCGCAAAACGCGGATAGACGCGGCAAAAGTTCTCGTCTTCGGCGCGCGGTCTTACAGCGCGTCTCTTGACCGCCTCCGATGCACGGAGGCGTCGCCAAAAAGGAAGCGGGCCACCGCAGTAGAGCCGCATCTTACGATGCGCGGCCGGCACAGAACCGGACAGGCGGCTGTCCCGCAGTGGTCTTCCACCAGTTGGATCGCCGCAACGTGTTCTGACGCACGGAAGCCCGCGCTTCGGACGGCTGGACGGCCGCCGCCGGGATGCCGCTCTAGGATCGCGGCCCGCTCGGCGTCGAGGTCGGAGTTTTTCCCGTGCCCCCCGTGGCGGGCAGGCGCCACTCGCCGTGGAAATTGAAGTCCAGGGTTCGGCACCGGCGAACGACGCCGGATTGGTCACCCAGAACCTGGACCCGCAGGTCGCCGTAGAGGCGAGGGCGTGAAAACGACATCCAGGCGCGATGAGCGCCTGGGCAAAAGGCGGCGATCAAGGCGGCGCCCTCGTCGGCGGTCATGATCTCATAGAGGTCGCGCTCGGTGGACCCCGCGCTGATCAAGGGGGTAAGCCCGCCGGGTCCCAGCGCCTTGTCCAGCGCCGGGTGCAGGCGCGCGGTCGCCTGCGCCTCCGTGCTGCGCACGCTGAGCATCCTGACGTGCATCAGACCCTGGTTGAATTCAAAGGTGAGCGGTCCCGCGGCGGCGCGTGTCTCGGCATTGGCGGGATCATAGGAAAACATCCGGACCCTGGCCGTCGCTGATCCCGCCGCCAGACCGGCCGCGAGGGCGATGCCCGCAATACGCAGGTTTCGGGTCAAGCGGCGGTCCGCGCTTTGAAGAAGGCGATGACCCGCGCCTCGGCGGCCTTGGTCGGCCCGTCCGGATCGTCGTCGTTTAGGTGCAGGGTGAGGACGGAGTGCGGGGCCATGCGAGGATCCTCTCTTGCGTGCCTGGGATCGATCTCGATGGCCTCGAAGCGGTCGCCAAACGTGGCCTTCAGGCTCTCGAACCGGGCGTCAGGGACCATGGGATCCCCCAGAAACCGCAGGCCGATCATTGACAGGTTCTCGTCTTCGAACCGTCGCTTGGCGCAGGCGATTTCAACC
>JAYUBD010000286.1:0-1811 GCA_043740995.1 Caulobacteraceae bacterium
GATGCGGGCGGGGTCTCGGCGGTCGCGCGAAACCACCGTTCGCGGAACAGCGCGCCCAGGGCGCGGGCGGCGTCGCCGTCCACCAGACCCATGACTTCATGCCGGGAGTGATAGGTCTTGCGACCGCCGGGCGATGTCAGGCGACGGGGATCGTCGTCGAGATGCCGGGGGGTGTCCCAGCGGTCCGGGCCAATGTCGCCGCCGCCGCAGAAGGCGATCGCGTCATCAATCACCATCACCTTCTGATGATGACAGGCCCCGACGGGAATCGTCGCGTCCAACCTGAAATGCACCGGCGAGCCGGCGAAACATTTCTTGGCGCGGTGCGGAAAAAAGTGCTGGGTCGCGGCCACAGGGAGCGCCGATTTCCAGCACAGCACGCGGATATCAAGCCCGGGCCGGTCCCGCGCCAGTCGCTTCAGGAACGGTCCGAAGCGTTCGTCGTCCGGGCCCGACCCGCCCGGCAGGGGCGCGAACAGGGTATCGGGATCGAACGCCCAATTCAGCAGGTGGATGGTCGAGCGGGCCTGCAGCATCGCGGCCCTGGCGGCCGCGAAATAATCGGCCATGTCGATCAGCAGGGTTGCGCGCGGCGCCGCCTCGGCCCGCCAGCATGTCGTCCCAGCCTGCAAAAGCATCGGATCTCCCTTCCGCTACGCTGATGCTAAAGCTTGCCGCATCGCCGATTGTTCCCGCCCGGCTTTCGGTCAGAACCGACGGGAAATACCGACATAGGCCTGCACGTCCGGCGTCGCCCGGTTCAATCCAAGATTGACGCCGGCATCGAGCTGCAGATTGGCCGCGGCCCGCGGGATCCAGGCCGCGCCGAGATCGGCTGAATATTGCCGGCTGGTTCCGCTCGGATCGAAATTGGCGTCGGTCCAAAGCTCGCCGGACACGGTGACGGCCTTGGAAACGCCCTTGCTCAGGCTGACCAGGCCAATGGCATTGAGGTGCCTACCGCCGCCCGCCGCATTTTCCAGGACATCGACTTCCGGATCGAACAACAACTGCCAGCCGCCCGCCAGATTGAACTGCACGGGCGCGATCACGCCCCCCTCCACGGCGCCGTTGCCGATCGCCCGGCCGGCGGTGGGGACCTTGATGAACGGGCTGATCGCGACGGACGCCATCCCGCCATTGTCGCCGAGCAGGTTCGCCTTCATCCGCAAGAACAGATCACCCACGCCGCCCACACCGGCGGTCGATCCGTGATCCTTCACGGTCACACGCTGATAGGGAGCCATGTTGACCTCCAGATCCAGGGTGTCGGTGAGGCCGAACTTCAGGGTCGGATTGGTGAACAGTTCGGTGGTCGTGGTCACCCCGACCCCGCGTTGTACGGTGATGTTGTAGAGGTCGCTCTCGACCTGCCAATGGCCGGCATCCACCGCGCAAGGGCCGGTCGACTTGGTCGGCCGGTCGGTGCAGAGGCCGCGGAGCGTGGGCGCGCTCCCATCCGGCGCCGGGTCGGCCCGGGCAAGGTCCGCGAAGCCGATAACCGCCGGCAACAGACAAATGATGGCGCGTCGCAACGGCATCTCCCAGGCGCGAGCCCACCGATCCTGGGCCAACGAACCATGAATGAATTGGCCGGCGACGGCCAGCTGTTCGGCTGGCAGCCCGCGCCGCGGGCGGCTTCGCGACGGGAGGTTGGCGTTACAGGGGGGGAATGGCGGTGGGTGGGCGTCGGATGGCGTGAGATTGTGAGAAATTGTGCGATCTTGTGCGAAATGGCGTGAAATTGTGCGAAATGGCGTGGCGCGGGCGCGGGATGGTGTCGCCAGGGCGGGCGCGGGCGCGCCGTCAGT
>JAYUBD010000287.1:0-1808 GCA_043740995.1 Caulobacteraceae bacterium
TCGACGAACACGCTGGTGACCAGAAGACCAGCCTCGGATAGCTCAGGCGTTAGGGTTTCGCCCAGAAACCGTCGGACCTCTCCCTGGAAAACCAGCTCATCGGATGTGAGAGACAGGTCCATGCCCCGGGTCTCCTCTTTTAACGCAGATCCGGACCGAACCGGATATTGTCGCGCGCCAGACCCTTGGTGACCACGTCGATCCCACCGACCTTGATCATCCATTCAAGCCGATGGTCGCGGTATTCGCGCTTGAACAGGCCCTGTTCGACCAGGGCCGCCACGTCGCTCATGTTCGGTGCGCCGGCGCTGAGCATGTCGGTAATGTCCTGGGTGGTCGCGGTCACGCTGGGCCGCTGGTTGACCCGTTGCGCCCATCCGGCCAGATTCGAGCCCGCTGCGGGGTTATGGCCAAATCCGTGCGAACCGTTCACATAGGGAACCACGGCGATATCGCCCCAGCCAAAGGCCTCGCCGTTGAACCAGGGTCGGTCGCCCAGTTCACGCTCGAGCCAATCAAAATAGCCGCGGGTCTGCTCGGCGGCGCGCGCCTCGATCGCCTCGGCCAGAACGCCGTCCGCGCGTTTGAAATTGCGCACTTCACTGAGGCCCCAATTGATCGCCTCATAATGCGTGTCCATCACCTCCTCGATCATCCGCACCCGCGCCCGGTCGGCGGGCGAGGCAGGCAGCAGCGGCGGTGTAGGCCATTTGTCTTCGATATATTCAAGGATGATGGTGGAATCGAAGACCCTTACGGATCCATCGATCAGGGTCGGCACCTCGGCACGGGGATTGGCCTCGATAAACTCTCCCAGGGCGCCGCCCGCCCCCAGGCCTTGCGGCATCGGCGCCTCGAATGCCTGGCCTTTTTCCCGCAGGGCTATCTTCACCTTCTGGGCGTAGGGCGAGAAGGGATGGTCGTACAATCTAAGCATGGAGGGGTCCTATTGGAAAAACACTGCGGCGATCAGACGACGCGGCCCTTGAGCGTCTTAAGCCAGGGGATCAACAGGGCGTTCACCTCGGTCGGCTTTTCCTGCTGAGTCCAGTGTCCGCAGCCGTCCAGCACATGGGCGCCTTCCAGGTTCGGCGCGAACCGACGCATGATGGCGATCGGATCATCGGCCATGCCAAACATGTTGAACGCCATGTCGCGATTGCCGGCGATGAAAAACGCCGGCTGGTTGATCAGTCGATCCTTGAACTGTTGCAGATACTGAAAATCCCGAGTGTGGTTGCGGTAGCGGCTGATCGGCCCGAAAAAACCCGACTGTTCAAATTCATGCACGAAATAGTCGAGATCGGCGGCGGCAAGCCAGGCCGGAAAGACGGCGGGGTCTTCCAGACCCTCAAGCAAGGTGGCGCTTGAGGTCTTGTTCATCGGCCATGAGCCGGGCGCAACGTCGCCGGAGATGGCGTAATAGAACCGCCTCAGGAAGTCGCGGGGATTGGGATCAAAGACCGCTTCGGCCTTGCCGACCTCGCGGAAATACGACTGGTAGAAAAAGCGATCCTTGTCGTCGAACAGCTCCTTGATGACGTCGTCGAACGAGCGGGTCGCGACGCCGCTATAGATCACCGATAGGGCCGCCACCGCCTTGAAGCGGTCTGGATGGATCAGGGCGGTGTTGTAGACGATTGGCGCGCCCCAGTCGTGACCCAGCAGAACGGCGCCCTGGCCAGGCGACAGCGCGTCGGCGACGCACAGCACGTCGGCGACAATGGCCTGCATCGAATAGTCGGCGACTTCGGGAAATTTCCGTGAGCCGTTATAGCCGCGCACATCAATTGCGCAGGCGGTGAAGC
>JAYUBD010000288.1:0-6135 GCA_043740995.1 Caulobacteraceae bacterium
TGGCCATCGACAATGTTGTCGTCGAACTGGACGGTCCCGAGGTCCCGATCATGGATGGCTCGTGCCAGCCGTTGCTGACCGCCCTCGACAAGGCCGGACGCCGCCAGCAGGACGCGCGGCGGCGCTATATCGAAATTCTGGAGCCGATCGCCGTGCGCGACGGCGACAAGCGCGCCAGCCTTGGCCCGGCGTCCGGATTCGAGGTGGCATTCGAAATCGCTTTCGACGATCCCGCCATCGGTCGTCAGCGGATTGACCTTGCTGTGGATGGGTCGAGTTTTCGCGACGAACTGGCCGATAGCCGGACGTTCGGTTTTCTGCATGAGGTCGAGGCGTTGCGCGCCGCCGGCCTGGCGCGCGGGGGCTCGCTCGACAATGCCGTCGTGGTTGAAAACGGCGCCGTCCTCAATCCGGAGGGCCTGCGTCGGCCGGATGAATTTGTTCGCCACAAAGCGGTGGACGCAATCGGTGACCTCTATCTGCTGGGCGCGCCGCTGATCGGTCGTTACGAGGCCATTCAGGGCGGTCATGCCTTGAACAATGCCCTGGTCCGCGCCGTGCTTGGCGATCCGCGCGCCTGGGCCTACGCCTTCGCGCCGGAGGCCTTGGCCAGGGCCGCGGGCTGATCCGCCGGCGATTGGCGCGCCCGGCGCGGTCGTGTAGAAGCGCGCAAGGCTGGCGCGGGGCGCTGCTGTTTACGCTGTGAGGAAATCCACCGTGTTGTCCAAGTCCATTTGGCGGTCTCCGAGCGGCCGGAACGCCATAGCGTTGGCGCTGGTGAGCGCGGTCGCCCTCAGCGGCTGCGCCCTCGGGAAAAAGAAGACCCCGACGCTCGCCTATAAGGAGCGCCCCGTAGAGCTGCTGTTTTCCGTCGGCGCCACCAACCTCGACCATCACGCCTGGGCCGACGCCGTCAACTATTTCCGGGAGGTAGAACGCCAACACCCCTATTCGGAGTGGTCCCGCCGCGCGATATTGATGACCGCCTATGCGCACTATGAGGCGAACAATTACGCGGAATCCATTGCCGATGCCGACCGGTTCATCTCGCTGTATCCGGGCAATGCGGCGACTCCCTATGCCTATTATTTGAAGGGCATCTGCTATTTCGAGCAGATCGTCGATGTGGGCCGCGACCAGGCCTATACCGAGAACGCGCAGGCGAGCCTGAACGAGGTGGTCAAACGCTATCCCCGCACGGAATATGCGGCCGACGCGCGGATAAAGCTCGACATGGTCTCGGACCAGCTGGCGGGCAAGGAGATGACCGTCGGGCGGTTCTATTTGCGCAACGGCAATCCCATCGCCGCGATCGGACGTTTCCGCACGGTGGTCGACCGGTATCAAACCACCTCGCACACCCCTGAAGCGCTCTACCGGCTGATCGAAGCCTATCTGACGATCGGCCTGACCAATGAGGCCATCAAGGATGGCGCGGTGATGGGGTACAACTATCCCGGCGACGTCTGGTACCGGGACGCCTATCGCCTCCTGACCTCCAAGGGCATGAGGCCCGCTCTGCCGCCCGGACCCAAAGGTGACGCGCGGGGCCGCATTCCGTTCCTCGGGCACGAAAAGCAGGCCGTCGCGCCGCCGCCGGTGGATGTCTCGAATCCGGGCCTCGTGGCGGGATCGGACGCCCTGCCCAATCCCGCCGCCAAATCGACGGCCAGGCCCGCGCCGAAAAAGGGCGATTTCCTGCACGGCGTTCTGGGCCTTTAACCACCTGAGATTCTCGGGCATCTTGACCCCATGCTGATCGGCCTCGCCATCCGCGATATCGTGCTGGTCGAAGGCCTGGATCTTTCGATCGGGCCGGGCCTGACGGCGCTGACCGGTGAGACCGGGGCGGGCAAATCCATCATACTCGATGCTCTGGGATTGGCGGTCGGGGCCAGAGGCGACGCCGCTCTGGTGCGCCGCGGCGCGGCTCAGGCGGTCGCCACGGCGATCTTCGCCCCGTCTCCGGACGATGCGGTCTGGGCCTATCTCGACGAAAAGGGTCTGACCTATGCGCGCGACGAGGACCTGGTGCTCCGCAGGGTGCTGGGCGCCGATGGCCGCTCCCGCGCCTTCGTGAATGATCAGGCCGCCAGCATCGGCGTGCTGCGCGATCTGGGCGCGCTGCTGGTCGAGGTCCATGGACAGCACGAGACGGTCGGGTTGTTGGACGCCCGCACCCACCGACCGCTGCTCGATCAGTTTGGCGGTTGCCAGCGGCAGGTGCGCGCCTGCATGGAGACCTGGAGCGCCTGGCGCGCGGCGCGCGAACGGGCGGCGGACCTGGAGGCTGAGCATGCCCGGGCGACCGCCGAAACAGAAACACTTTGCCAAAGCCTGGCCGAGCTTGACCGGCTGTCGCCGGCGGAGGGTGAGACTCAGGCGCTCGCCGACGAGCGCGCCCTGCTGGGCGCCGCCGAAAAGACTCTGGCCGACATCGCCGCGGCGCGGGATCATCTCGATGGGGAGGGGTTGGGCAGTCGGCTCGCGCAGGCGGCCCGGGCCTTGCAGCGCGCCCGGGAGCGCGTGACGGCGGCGGGTGCGACCCAGGAAGGTTCCGTCCCCCGCCTGATCCTGGCGGCGGCAGAGGCGACCGACAGAGCCTTGGTCGAAGTGGTTGAGGCGACCGCGGCGATCGACGCCGCCGCCGCGGCCTTCACCTTTGAGCCGGACCGCCTGGAAAAGGCCGAGGAACGACTGTTCGCGTTGCGGTCGATGGCGCGCAGGCTCGAGGTCGATCCCGACGGCCTGCCGGCGGCGAGGGCGGCGATCGCCGCGAGGCTCGTGGCGATCGAAACGGCGGACGATGAGATCGCGGCCCTGCGTCTCGCCGCAGACGCCGCGCATCAGGCCTATGAAGCGTCGGCGGTCGCCCTGACCGCCATGCGCCGCTCGGCCGGCGATCAGTTGGCCGCGGTCGTCGAGAGCGAGCTTGCCCCGCTGAAGCTGGACAAGGCGAGGTTTAGGGTTTCGGTTGAGGCGCTGGCCGTGGAAAGGACCGGCCCCACGGGGGTCGACAAGGTCGAGTTCCAGATCGCCACCCTGCCCGGCGCGCCGTTTCAGGCGCTCGGCGCCATCGCGTCGGGCGGCGAGCTCGCGCGGTTCGCGCTCGCGCTCAAGGCCTCCCTGGCCGCGCGCAATGTCGGCGCCCAGCCCCTGATGATCTTCGATGAAGTGGACCAGGGCGTCGGCGGCGCCGTGGCCGACGCGGTGGGGCTTCGCCTCAAGCGGCTGGCCGCCAAGGCCCAGGTCGTGGTGGTGACCCACAGCCCGCAGGTCGCCGCGCGGGCCGACGCACATTGGCGGGTCAGCAAGACCGGCGACGGCGAGTCTCCGCGCACGGCCGTTGAGATTTTGACCCCCTCGGCCAGCGAGGAGGAGATCGCCCGGATGTTGTCCGGTTCCCGAATCACCGAGGCAGCCCGGGCCGCGGCGCGGGCGCTGATGCATGCCTGAAAACTTGGACGAGGTGGCCGTTGAGGATCTGTCCGAAGCGGCGGCGCTGGATGAGCTGGTGCGGCTCGCCGACCGGCTCGCGGCGCATGATATTCGCTATTTCCAGTCCGAGGCGCCGACGGTCTCCGACGCCGACTACGATGCGCTCAAGCGGCGAAACCAGGCGATCGAGGCGCGCTTCCCTCATCTGATACGCGACAACTCGCCGTCCTCCCGCGTCGGGGCCGGTCGGTCGGAGACGTTTTCGCCGGTCGAACATGGCGTACCCATGCTGTCGTTGGACAATGCCTTTTCCGACTCCGACGCCGTCGAGTTCGACGCCCGCGTGCGCCGTTTCCTGCGCCTGGGCGAGACGGCGGTGACCTATACCACCGAACCCAAGATCGACGGCCTGTCGGCCTCCCTGCGCTATGAGAAGGGCAGGCTGGTGCAGGGCGCCACGCGCGGTGACGGCCGGGTCGGCGAGGATGTCACGGTCAATCTCAAGACCATCGCCGATATTCCCCATCGGCTGGCCGGTTCGGATTGGCCAGATGTGATCGAGGTGCGTGGGGAGGTCTATCTCGGCCATCGCGAGTTCGCGTCGCTGAACGTGGCGGCGCTGGCGAGCGGCCAACGCACCTACGCCAATCCCCGCAATGCGGCGTCCGGCTCGCTGCGTCAGATCGATCCCGGCATCACCGCCGCTCGCCCCCTGAAGTTTTTCGCCTATGCCTGGGGCCTGGTCAGCGACGCCTTCGCGGTCAGCCAGTGGGGGGCGCTGCAAGCCCTGCGGGATTGGGGGTTCCAGGTGGCGCCCCTGTCCGCGCGGGTGGAGGGCGTCGAGGGCCTGCTGGGCGCCTATGCCGCGCTGGAGACGGCGCGCCCCGAGCTGGGATTCGATATCGACGGCGTGGTCTACAAGGTTGATCGCCTGGATTGGCAGGGCCGCCTGGGATTTGTCAGTCGCTCGCCCCGCTGGGCCGTCGCGCGTAAATTCCCCGCCGAACAGGCGCGCACCGTCCTCGAAGGCATTGATCTCCAGGTCGGCCGCACGGGCGCGGTGACGCCGGTGGCGCGGCTGCGACCGGTGACGGTGGGAGGGGTGGTGGTTGAAAAGGCCACCCTGCACAATGCCGACGAGATCGCGCGCAAGGATATTCGCGTCGGCGATACGGTGATCGTGCAACGCGCCGGGGATGTAATTCCCCAGGTGGTGGAGGTGGTGCTGAATGCCCGCCTGGAGGGCGCCGCGCCCTTCGCGTTTCCCACTCACTGCCCGTGCAATTTGCGCACCCCGCTTGCGCGCGAGACGACGGCTTCAGGCGTTGAGACAGTGGTGCGGCGCTGTACCGGCGAGTTCGCCTGCGCCTTTCAGCGGATCGAGCATCTCAAGCATTTCGTCTCGCGCCGCGCCTTCGACATCGAGGGCCTTGGTGAAAAGCAGCTGCGACTGTTTCTTGACGAGGAGCTGATCGCCGAACCGGCCGACATTTTCCGCCTGGCCCGGAATGACGCGGCGCTGGGCGCCCTGCGCGACCGTGGAGGTTATGGCGAAACCTCGGTCGCCAATCTTAAAGGCGCCATCGAAGCGCGCCGGCGGATTACGCTGGACCGTTTCATCTACGGCCTGGGCATCCGCCATGTGGGCGAGACCACGGCCCTGGTCCTGGCCCGCGGCTATGGCGCGGCGGCGGTTTTCCTCGAAGCGATGGACAAGGTCGCCGCGCACGAGGCGGAGGCGATGGAGGAGTTGGACGCCTTCGATCAGGTCGGCCGCGCGGTGATCGAAGCGGCGGCCGCCTTTTTCGCCGAGGACCACAATCGCCGCATGGTCGAGGCCCTGTGCGGGGAATTGACCATCGATGACGCGGAGCAACCCAAGCGCGACACGCCGGTGGCCGGCAAGACCGTGGTGTTCACCGGCGCCCTGGAACAGGTGACGCGGGACGAGGCCAAGGCCCGGGCCGAATCCCTGGGCGCCAAGGTGGCCGCGTCGGTGTCGAAGAAGACGGACATCGTGGTGGCCGGGCCGGGCGCGGGCTCGAAGTTGAAGACGGCGGCGGCGCTCGGGCTCACGGTGTTGAGCGAGACCGAGTGGCTAGAATTGATCGGCGACACGCAAATTTAGATCGAATGCGCCGTCCGAATGCGGTCCGGCGGCGCGGGCGGAGTTCAGTCCAACGGGCGCCCCTCAGATCGGTGCGCAGACCTGTTCGAGCCACGCCGCCACGTCGGGAGGGACCATGGTTCCAACCTCGGCCAGGACCCGGACGTGATAAGCGTTCAATTGCGCCAGTTCCTCGGCGGTCAACAGGTCGCGCGCCACCAGGAGTCGGTCGATAGGGGCCAAAGTGAGCGTCTCAAAGCCCAACATGGCGCGCTCACCGCCGGCGATGGGCGTGGCGGGGGTCACCACCTGCAGGGTCTCGATGCGGATGCCGTAGGCGCCGGTCTTGTAAAAACCGGGTTCGTTGGAGACGATCATGCCGGGTTTCAGGGCCACGGTGTTGGGGGCCTTCGATATCCGCTGCGGCCCCTCGTGGACGCCCAGATAGGAGCCGACGCCGTGTCCGGTGCCGTGATCATAGTCGAGGCCCATCGACCACAGCGACGCCCGCGCCAAGGCGTCCAGGGCCGAGCCCGTGGTCCCTTCCGGAAACCGCACCCTGGCAAGGGCCAGATGGCCTTTCAGGACGA
>JAYUBD010000289.1:0-6125 GCA_043740995.1 Caulobacteraceae bacterium
CCGCGGGCGAGCAGGGTTCCGGCTTCGATCAGCTTTTCGATCACCGCGGCGTTGGCCGGACCGAACTTGCCCGCCTTCTTGCCTTCGGTCTCCAGCACCTTGAGGCCGCCGAACAGCGGCACGTCGGGGAAATAGGCGCCGTCCTCGTCCACGGTTTCCGGAATTTCGCGATGCCCATGCGCCAGCCAGACGAGATAGTCATCGGCGCCATGGCCGGGCGCGGTGTGGACGAACCCCGTTCCGGCGTCCTGCGTCACATGTCCGCCGGCCAATAGCGGAACCGCGAACCGGTAACCGGGGTCCAGGGCGGCGAGGGGATGGGCGGCGGTCAAGACGCCAGGATCGATGGGGCCCAGCTGGCGCCACTTAGCGACCTTGGCGGCGGCGAACACCGCCTCGGCCAAGGCTTCGGCCAGATACAGCCGGTCGCCCGGCTTGGCCCATGGGGCGAAGGCGAGACCGCTCTCCAACGCTTCAACCTCGTAGTCGGCATAGGCGACGTCCGGATTATAGGCGATGGCGCGGTTCGCCGGCAGTGTCCAAGGCGTGGTGGTCCAGATGACAATGCTGGCCCCCGCCGCGGCGCCAGGCCCGACGGTCACCGGGAACTTCACCCACACTGTCGGCGAAACATGGTCGTGGTATTCCACCTCAGCGTCGGCGAGAGCGGTGCGCTCCACCGGGCTCCACATCACCGGTTTGGAGCCGCGATAGACCTGGCCGGCGGCGAGGAATTTATGAAACTCCGCCACGATGGCGGCCTCGGCGGCATAGTCCATCGTTGCATAGCGGCGCGACCAATCGCCCAGCACGCCCAGACGGCGGAACTCCGCGCCCTGCGCCTCGATCCAGCCGGCGGCGTAGTCGCGGCACCGGGCGCGAAACTCGGCTTTGGACACTTCTCCCTTGCGCCGCCCCTTGGCGCGGAATTCCTCCTCGATCTTCCACTCGATCGGCAGGCCGTGGCAGTCCCAGCCGGGTACATAGTCGACATCATAACCCAGCGCGAAACGCGAGCGGACCACGAAATCCTTGAGGAGCTTGTTGAGGGCGTGGCCAATATGGATGGCGCCATTGGCATAGGGCGGGCCGTCGTGCAGCACGAACAGCGGCGCGCCGGCCGCCTGCCGCGCCGCCCTGGCCTGCCCATACAGATCGCCCCAGCCTTCCAGGATGCGCGGCTCAAGTTGCGGCAGGCCGCCGCGCATGGGGAACATCGTTTTGGGAAGGAAGATGGTTTCGCGATAGTCGCGGGCGGCGGCGGCGTCGGACATGGGGCTTCTTTTGTGGGCGTTCAGGGCGAGCGCCTGGGCGGGCGCGGGGCGATCGGGTCCCGGCGGGCGCTGGACCCTTTGGTCCGCCGCGTCACGCCGGGTGGTTAATTCGCCGATCCCTGGAAATGTCCAACATGCGCTTGCTGTAACAGAGCCTCGCGCTCCTCGCCAGAGCGTCGCGCCCGCCGCTGCCTCAGCGGGCGTTCAGCAAGGCCCGCGCGATGGCGGCGTCGCGGTGGATCTGTGCGACCATGATCTCGATGCTGTCGAATTTTTCTTCGGGGCGCAGGAAGGCGACGAGTTCGGTCTCGATGCTCTCGCCATAGATGTCCTCGTCAAAATCGAACAGCCAGACCTCCAGGCGCGGCTCGACCTCGCCGGTGGTGGGATTGACGCCGACATTGGCGACGCCGGCCAGCCGGCGGCCGTCCTTCAGGCGGGTGCGGGTCGCATAGACGCCGAACCGCGGCGCCACATAGTCCACCAACGGTACGTTGGCCGTGGGAAAACCCAACTTCCGTCCGAGTTGTCGGCCTTTTTGCACCACCCCTTCTATGGCGAAGGGGCGTCCCATGATCGCGGTGGCGACTTCCGGACGGCCGTCGTGCAAACCCTCGCGCGCCGCCGAGGACGAAATCTTGCCGGACGCGTTTTTTACGGGGCTGGCGACAGACACCGAAAACCCGAATTCGTCGCCATACCGACGCATCGAGTCCGGGTCACCCGTGCGACCCTTGCCGAAGGTGACGTCAAAACCCACGGCGACATGACGCACGCCCAGGCCCGCCACCAACACTTCGCTGACGAATTGCCGGTCGCTGAAGCTCGCCATCTCCGTACCGAACGGCAGGAGATACAAACGGTCGGCGCCCAAATTCTCCAGCGTGCGGGCCAACTGGTGTGGATTCATTAGACGGAAGGGCGGCGAGTCTGGTTCAAAGTGCATGCGGGCGTGCGGCTCGAAACTGATGATCCCCAGAGGCGCGCCCAACCGGCGCGCGATCCCGGCCGCCTCGGCGATCACCCACTGATGTCCCAGATGCACCCCGTCGAAATTACCCAGGGCGACCGCGGCGCCGCGGTCGATGTCGGCGAGATGTTTCCAGCCGTGAAGAACCTTCATGCCGGCCTCAGCCCGCGCGCCTGGGCGCCATGATCTGGGCCTCACCGTCCAGGACGCAAACCCCCGCCACCACGCAGGTGGTCTTGAGCGTGACCCGCGCGCGTTCGAGGTCGATCGCGGCGATCTCGACGCGGGCGGTCACCGTGTCGCCGATCCGCACCGGTCGGCGGAAGCGCAGGCTCTGTCCGATATAGATGGCGCCTGGACCGGGAAGCCGCGTGCCGATCACCGCCGAGATATATCCGGCGGAAAGCATGCCGTGCGCGATCCTGCCGCCGAAGGGGGTCTGGGCGGCATAGGCTTCGTCCAGGTGCACCGGATTGCTGTCGCCCGTCACCTCGGCAAAGGCCGTGAGGTCCTCCGCCTTGACCGTGCGGACCATTTCCGCGCTCTGGCCAATCTGCAGGTCTTCGAGAAATATGGGCGTCACGATGATGGGCTCCTGGGGCCGCGCCGTTTTAACCTGTTCAGCGCGATTGGCGAGGGGGCTGCCAAGCGAGGGCGGCGCTGACAAAGGTCGCCCGCGCCCCGGCTTCCGCCAAGGCGGCCTCGGCGGCGGCCAGGTTCAGCGACCCGTCGGCGGCCACTGCGGCCTCTCCGTGAATGCCGCCAGCGATAAACAGGACATCCAGCCCACGGCCCTGCGCGCCCGCGATATCGGTGAGCGGCCCATCGCCGATCGCCAGCACGCGCGCCGGATCCGGTCGGGCGACCAAAAACCCGGCGGCGGCCTCCAGGCACAGATCATAGATCGGCGCGAACGGCTTGCCGGCCATCACTACCCGCCCGCCCAGGCTTTCATACAGCGCCGCAAGGGCGCCGCCGCAATAGATCAGCCGGTCGCCGCGCTGAACCACGCGGTCCGGATTGGCGCAGACCATTTCCAGCCCGCGCCCGGCGGCCAGAGTCAGCGCTGCGCGGTAATCCTCCGGCGTCTCGGTTTCGTCGTCATTGGGACCGGTGCAGGCGATGAACCGCGCCGCCTCGAGCGGCGCGAAGACCAGCCCCAGGCCCTCATACAGCGGATCGTCGCGGTCCGGTCCGATCCGCCAGGCGGGACCCGGCGACCGCGCGGCCAGCAATACGCGGGTGGCGTCCCCGGAGGTCACCACCGCCGACCAGGCGTCCCGAGGGACCCCCAAGGCGTCCAGCTGCTCGATCACCGCCGAAAAAGGCCGCGGTGAATTAGAGATCAGGATCACCGGCCCTCGCTCCGCCCGCCACCGCGCCAGCGCCGCGCAGGGTTCGGCAAAGGCTTCCCGACCGTTGTGGATCACCCCCCAGACGTCGCTGAGCAGGACATCATAGCGAGCGGAGATTTCGGACAGGCCTTCGATCGTCTGGGTCATGCGCGCCGGGCGGTAGAGGCCAGCGGCGACGTCGTCAACCGCGTGGATTTCGGGCGCGGCCGCCAGGATCAGCGGGTGGGCACCGGATGCTCGCCGCGGTAATCGTAAAAGCCCCGACCGGACTTCTTGCCGAGCCAGCCGGCCTCGACATATTTCACCAGCAGCGGGCAGGGCCGGTATTTGGAATCGGCCAGGCCCTCATGCAGCACATTCATGATCGACAGCACGGTATCCAGGCCGATGAAGTCGCCAAGCTCAAGCGGACCCATGGGATGGTTGGCGCCGAGCTTCATGGCCGTGTCGATGGCGTCCACCGTCCCCACGCCCTCATAGAGAGTGTAGATCGCCTCATTGATCATCGGCACCAGCACCCGGTTAACGATGAAGGCCGGGAAATCCTCGGCATTGGCCGTGGTCTTGCCGAGCGACTTGGCGAAACCCACGGCAAGTTCGTAGGTGTGAGCATCCGTGGCGATCCCGCGGATGATCTCCACCAGTTTCATCACCGGCACCGGGTTCATGAAGTGCAGGCCGATGAACCGTTCGGGGCGGTCCGTGGTCGAGGCCAGCCGCGTTATGGAGATCGACGAGGTGTTGGACGCCAGCAGGGTGGTCGGCGACAGGTGCGGCGCCAGCGACGCGAATATCTGCTTCTTGATCACCTCGTTTTCGGTAGCGGCCTCGATGGCGATATCCGCGGCGCCGATCTCCGCGAGGTTCGGCGCGGCGTGAATGCGACCCAGGGCGCCGGCCATGTCGGCGTTGCTGATGATCCCGCGCGAGACCTGCCGGCTCATGTTTCGCTCGATCAACGCCAGGCTGCCGACGATCCGGTTCTCATCGACATCGTTAAGGGCGACGTCATAGCCGGCCAGGGCGCAGACATGCGCGATGCCGCTGCCCATCTGGCCGGCGCCGATGATGCCGACTGTCTTGATATCCGCCATTGCAATCGCCTTGGATGTTGACCCTTCAGCGTCCGCGGATCTCTCGCGCGCCGTTGTCACCAATTCTTTACACAGGCCGACGACGACCCGCCAACGGTTTGCTGCATTGCAGCGCAAAAATCGCCGGGCTGGGAGGAGCCCTGCGACATTCGGGCGCGGCAGCTAGAGCCCGGCTGCGGTCAGGGCCTCCATCAGTTCCGGGATCGCCGTCTTGTAGTCGGCCACCAGGCCGTAGTCGGCGACCTGAAAGATCGGCGCGTCGGCATCCTTGTTGATCGCGACGATCACCTTGGAGTCCTTCATGCCCGCGAGGTGCTGGATGGCGCCGGAAATCCCCACCGCGACATAGAGTTGCGGGGCGACCACCTTGCCGGTCTGGCCGACCTGATAGTCGTTGGGGGCATAGCCGGCATCCACCGCCGCGCGGGAAGCCCCCACCGCCGCGCCGAGTTTGTCAGCCAGCGGCTCGATGATCCGGTGAAACTCTTCCGCCGAGCCCATGGCGCGCCCGCCGGAGACCACGATCCTGGCGCCGGCCAGTTCGGGGCGGTCGGACTTGACGATCTCGTCGGATATGAACCGGGTGTGGGGCGCGCCGGGGCCGGCGTCCACCGCTTCGATGGCGGCCGATCCGCCTTCCTCCGCCGCTTTGAAGGCGGTGGCGCGCACGGTGATCACCCTCTTGGCGTCGCCGGACTTTACCGTCTCCATGGCGTTGCCCGCATAGATCGGCCGCACAAAGGTGTCGGGGCCGAGTACTTCGACGATCTCGGAAATCGGCGCCACGTCCAACAGGGCGGCGACCCGGGGCGTGAAATTCTTACCAACCGAAGTGGCGGGAACCAGCAGAGCGTCATAGCCCGCCATCAGCGGCAGGACACAGGAGGCCACGGCTTCGGCCACCTGTTTGCCGAGCGCATCGCTCTGCGCGGTCAGCACCTTGCGGACGCCCGCGATCCTGGCGGCCTGACCGGCCACCCCGGCGACGCCTTGACCCGCCACCAGAATGTCCACATCCGGGGACAGCGCCAGCGCGGCGGTGACGGTCTTGTGGGTATTGTCCTTCAGCGACGTATTGTCGTGATCGGCGACGACGAGAACGGCCATCAGAGAACCCCCGCTTCGATCTTGAGTTTAGAGACAAGTTCAGCGGCGTTTTCAACCTTCACGCCGGCAACGCGCCTGGCGGGTTCGGCCACCTTGACCACGCCCAGATGGCCGGAACCGAGGCCGCCGAAATCATCGGCGGTTTTCACGTCGATGGTCTTCTTTTTCGCCTTCATGATATTGGGCAGCGAGGCATAACGCGGCTCATTGAGACGAAGGTCGGCGGTGACCACCGCCGGGAGGTCAAGTTCCAGGGTCTGCAGTCCGCCATCCACTTCACGGGTAACGGTGACGGTTTCGGCGGTAAGCGCGATCTTGAAGGCGA
>JAYUBD010000290.1:0-6106 GCA_043740995.1 Caulobacteraceae bacterium
TCTACTAAAAATTGATTCGTTCCCTTTCAGTTACGAGTGGTACATTTCGCGACATTTCTGAAATGAGCCGAACCTGCTCTCCGATCAGACCTAGAAACAAAAACAGGAGAGAAAATAGGAATACCGATGCCGCCAATACCCCCCATAGCCAGGCATCAGTTCCTAAGATCGCGCTCACAATTGCGACCGCCACGAAAATTGCTGATATACCTGCCAAACCCATGGCAACATATATCGGTAGTCTCAGAAGTTTTTTGGAGGAATTAGCCAAGCTCGAAAGCGCGAAACTGAACAGGGTCCGAAGGTTATTCTTCGTGACCCCGCCCGCCCGCGCCGGCCGATGGTAAGGCACTGTTTCAAGCGCGAACCCACTTTCCACCAACATGCCTCGGAAGAAAGGCTCAGGATCTTTCCAGGCTTTCAGGCAATCAACCACCTGGCGGTCGTAGAGTCCAAAGCCAGTTGCGCCCGGTATGACGCGGTAGTCTCCGAAACGCTCGAAGAATCCATAGCCGACCGCCCGGATGAGCCGCAACACAAGTGAGGTCTTCTCCGACTGGCGAACGCCCAGGACAATCTTGGCGCCGGCTCGCCAACGCCTGATGAACTCGCCGATCAGCTCGGGGGGATCCTGAAAGTCAGCCGAGATCCCGATGACCGCTCGACCCGTGGTCTGATAGACGCCGTAGGTCGGCGAGCGCATCTGGCCGAAATTCCGGTTGTTGACGATAAGGCGCACCCTCGCGTCGCGGGCGCACAGCTCCTTGAGAATCCCGAGGGTGCCGTCGTCCGAGCCATTATCGATGAAAATTATGTCGTACGAGACTCCGGCGACCGCCAGTTCGCCGGCGATCGCCGCCACGATCGGGAGGACGTTCTCAGCCTCGTTGAGGCAAGGAATAAGGACCGAGACATCGACGGGGGGCATTCTCACCCAACCACAATGGCTCGCCGCCCGATGGGCGGCAGGGCCACGTAATATTCAGCGATGATCAGCAGGAAAATATCGATCACCAACAGGCCCACCGCCCAGGCATTAAATTGCCGTTCCGGATAAATATAAGCCGGCTCCACCAAGACTAAATTCTGATTAGCGGATAGCTCATCTACAGATATTTCTTCAAGATATCTACGATAGACTTCAAATAGTGTCTCGGCTGACTTTTCATCTCGATATAGATTAAAATATGTCGTGTTGGTCTCCGCAATCCCGGCGAGATTCGAGGATTGTTGAGTGGGTGAAACGATCTTGGCGGCCGCAACCTGATTGCGGATTGCCCCGAGTTCAACCTCCGCGGTGCGCAGCTTGATGTTGTCTCCCCGGGCAAATTCACGGAGGGTCGCCACTTCAACCTGCTTGGCCTGCAATCGACCCTCAAGCGCCGCCAAAAGCCCGACCGCGGCCCCCAACTGCGCGGCGGGAGCCGCAAGCCTGTTCTCAGTGCGGAAGCGGCCAAGGGCGGCCTGCGTCCGGGCAAGGCGCGCCGTCGCATCACTCAGTCGGATTTCCGCCACCGCGCGTTTCTGCGCCGCCTGAATCAGACTGATCGCGCCGAGACGATCCTGAATTGCCGACGCGGTCGTGGCGGCGAGGGCTCGGGCAAGGTCCACGTCTCGATCGCTGGCGGTGATCTGCAAGATGCTTCCGCGGATCGCGATAATGCCAAGCTTGTTCTTCAACCTGGCTTCGGCATGTCGGCGATCACCGTAGCCGGCCCGACCGACCAGATGAAGGCGATCAAGGATGATGCCGAGCACGGCATGACTTCGGGCGATCGAGAGGTCCGCCTCCACCGGCTGTTTATTGCCAAGCAGGGCGCCAAGGCTTAACAACCCGCCCGAGCTTCCCTGGCTGGCCAAGGCGGCGCTCAATCCCCCCCCGGAGTCCTGCGGCAACAATTGCGCCTCGGCTTTGTAGTGTTGGGGCCAAATTGACAGAACCCCAAACAGCGCGGCCAGCACGGCAAAGACCAACCGCCGACGCCAAGGTCGATGGAACCAGGAACTCTCGAGCACCCCGCCGATGATCGAACGTGGCGGCGTCACAGACCCAAAGCCTTCAGAGTCAAAGCGCCAACCCCAAACTGATAGATGACGGATGAGATGGCCAGCAGCTTCTCGAACGCCCCACCGGAGGTTTTCACTGGCACGAATATCACATCGCCAGGCAGGGCCGCCTGCCCACGCAGATCATGAACCTGTTGGCCGGATAGCACCGACCCATTGGCGCGCACGACAAAAATACCGCCGCGATCCGCGATACGCTGGGGTCCGCCGGCCAGCCGCAAATAGTCGCCCACGCGCGTCGATGAACTGTAAAGAAATGAGCCGGACTGGAACACCGCCCCAAACACGCCGACCGACCTGGGCCGGGGCGGCACATAGATGCGATCATTGTTCTCCAGCGCCAGTTGTCCCGGCAAGGCGGTCGCGCCCGGATCAAGGGACAGCACCAGGCGACCGTCGGGCTTCCGCTCCTTCAGGCGGTCGATGATCGCCAAAGAGGCCTGCGCCCGCGCCGCGCCGGCGGCGGCACGGTCGGCGCTGACGCCGTTCAATCCCGACAGCGGGGCGGCGGCGGCGGAGAGCTGCAGGTCCTGGATAGCGCGGTCAAAACTGGCCTGTTGCTGCCGGCGCAGGCCGTCGCGCTGCAGTTCGGTGCCATAGACGAATGCGCCGCCGGTCAAGCCGCCGGCCTGGGCCAGCAGATCGCCGAAGGTGGATCCAGGTCTCAGATAGAACCGGCCGGGATGATCGACCTCGCCCTCCAGAGTCGCCAGGATGGCCTGCCGCTCAAGCGGTCGCGCGACATTGGCCAAGGAAAGAATGCGAACGATGTCGCCGCGTTGCGCCGGCGTGGATTGCGCTGTCTTGAAGTCGAGTTGGCGAGAGCCGGCGGAATCCAAGTCATTCAGACCGGCGACCAGGACGCGGGAGCCATCCGCCAGAGAGTTCAGGCCGCCGGCAAAGCGCAACAGATCGCCAAGGGTCTCGCCCGGCCGGGCTTCATAAATGGCTTCCGCGTTGACGCTGCCGGTGATGGCCAATTCTGGTCCGACCGGTGTGATGTTGAGCACATCCTGATTTTGCAGAACGGTGTCGCGCGACTTGTCTCCGCTCAACAGCAGATCATAGAGATCCAGCGTGGTGACGAGACGCCCGCCCCGGCGAAGCTGCACGGTCCGGAAACTGCCGCCGCCGGAAGGCCCGCCCGCGGCCAGTACCGCATCAATCATCGTGGCGAGACTGCTGACCGTGTATGCGCCTGGGCTCGCCGCGTAACCGGTGACATAGACGTTCAAACCATGCAGGTGCCCGATGATCACGGACACTTTCACTTTCTTATATTGTTCCTCAAACCGACGCGTCAGGGCGAGCGCGAGATCGCCGTATCTAATGCCGGCCACCGAAATGGAGCCGATCGTGGGGACAAAAATGCGCCCCTCATTGTCGATCACCAGTCGCGTGTCGGCTTCCAAGGCGCCGGTGACCCCCACCAGCAGTTCATCCCCTGGATTGAGGGCATAGTCGGGCGGCACGGTCGAGGTTGGCGGAGACGCGAATCCCAGCGCTCCATTCAGGAGCAGAGTGGAGCCAAACCGCGCAAGTGGCCTGCCGGCCCTTTGGCCGACATAGGTCTCAAATTCGCTCAGCGGTGGTGGAGTCTTGCCGGGGGCGATGCCCGTCCGGGCCGGCGCGCCGCCGGATGAATGGTCGGAAAAATCGCTAAGATTGCGGGCGCTGAAATTGGGAACCAGGGTTGGATTGAATGCGTCGATCGGGATCCCCGTTTGACTGCCCCCGACCGCCGCCCCGGCCGGCGGGTTCCCGGGCGAGTCGTTCGCGCCCGCGCCTCCGTTCTGGCTGCCTGGCGGCGCATAGGGGTCGTAACTCGTCGATTGTGCGCAGCTGACCCCCGACCATCCCAGCGCGAACCCTAATAGCGCGGCCACCACAAGCGTGCGTCCGCCGCCGCCCGACGAAAAATGCCGAGAAATCAAACGCGTCGTCGCCGCCAACTTATCATACTCCATCCACCCCGCCCAGAATGTCCGCGAAGCGCTTTATACGGTTTCAATGAACTCGGCCATGAACCGAGCGGTTTCCAAAACTTGCGCGGGGAAGTCCATCACTTCCACAGCGAAACGATGGCGAAGTTGGCAATAGACCGATGCATCGCCAACGTATCGGTCCGGGCTCGCCGGATTCACCACGGGTCGTTCAACTCCCTGTGCGTGATCGAGCGTGCGCGCCACTACCGCGGCGATGTCCGCCATCTCGTATACGCGATCGCCGGCGGTGTCGAACAGAGTCACATCCTCTTCTCCGTCCGTCAGGGCGCCGAAAACCACGCTCATCAACTCGCTAATCGCCACATAGGAACGCAATACAGGTCTCGCCGCCTGAATCACGATGGGCCGCCCCGCCAGTGCGTCCGCGATAAAACAGGCCAGGGCATAACTGGAGTGTTTGTTGACGTAGGGACCAGAGACGTTGAAAATACGGCTTATCACCGCCCGTTTGCGCCGGCTTTTCGCCCAGCGGGTGAAGTCGGCCTCATCCTTGAGTTTCAACCGCCCGTAGAGACGTTTGGAGGCCTCGGCGCCCGGTTGATCCGCCATGTAGACCGCGCCGGACGAGGCGACGAACACGCCGTCGGCGCCGATCCCATCCAGCGCCCCGAGCACCGCCCCCGTTATCGCGGCGTTGGTGGCCACGTAGTCGCTGTCCGACATCAGCTTGGCCTTCTCCTGGGTCAGGAACGCCAAATGTAGAACCAGACCCGGGGCCGGCGGGAGATCAGAGAGGTCGGCCAGTGCGCGCTGTTCGACCTTGACGCCGCCGCGCAGGATCAGGGTCCGCGCGCTCGACCCGAAGCAGACGACACGATCAGACAGGTGATCGCCGAACAATCCACGCAAGGCTTCAAGCGTCGCCAGACCCAGCCAGCCCCCGGCCCCGACAATGACAATACGTTGAGATCCAGCGGCCAGCCGCCGGGCGCCATCGCCGGTCAATGTCGGAAACGGCGCACGCTCCGGGTCGCTGGTGACACCCACCGCGGTCAGGGCCGCCTAGACCCGGTCGCCATGCACAAACCGTCCGATGGTCTCGACCATATAGGCGATGTGATCCGACGTCAGTCCTGGAAACAGACCAATCCAGAAGGTGCGCTCGGTGACGGCGTCGGCATTGGTCAGGTCGCCCACCACCCGATATTTCTGGCCCTGCATATAGGGCTGGCGCACCAGATTGCCGCCGAACAGGAAACGCGTGGCGATTTTGTTCGCGTTCAGGAATTGCACCACGTCGTCGCGCGTGAAGCCGGCCCCGGCCCGGACGGTCAGGGTGAAGCCAAACCAGGACGGATCGCTGCGTGGCGTCGCCTTGGGCAGGATGAACACGTCCTCGAACGACGCTAACCCTTCGGCGAGCAGCGCGAAGTTTCGGCGGCGGGTGGTGATGAAATCATCCACCCGGTCCAACTGGGACAGGCCGACGGCGGCCTGCATGTCGGTGATCTTCAGATTATAGCCGACGTGGCTGTAGGTGTATTTGTGATCATAGCCATAGGGCAGGTCGCCCATTTGCCGGGTGAAGCGCATCTCGCAGGTATTATCCTTGCCGGGCGCGCACCAGCAGTCGCGCCCCCAGTCGCGCATGGATTCGATGATTCGCCGCAGGAAGATCTTGTCGGTGAACACCGCCCCACCCTCGCCCATGGTGATGTGGTGGGCGGGATAGAAACTCAAGGTGCCGATATCGCCGAATGTGCCGACCGCTTGGCCATCATAGGTGGCTCCCAGAGCGTCGCAGCAGTCCTCAACTACCCACAACTTGTACTTCTTGGCGACGCGCATGACTTCCGCCAGGTCGAAGGGGTTGCCCAGCGTGTGGGCCAGCATGATCGCCCGGGTGCGATCACTGACCGCCGCCTCGATCATCTCCGGCTTGATATTGTAGGTCGGGATATCGACATCGACGAACACCGGCACCAGGCCATATTGCAGCGACGGGTTGACCGTGGTTGGAAAACCGGTGGCCACGGTTATCACCTCGTCGCCCCGCTTCAGGGCGCGGCCCTTGAGCGTATGCGATGTCAGCG
>JAYUBD010000291.1:0-6097 GCA_043740995.1 Caulobacteraceae bacterium
ATCGCGGTCGTATCGCCAACTAACGACGGCGCCCGAAAGGCAGACGTAATATAGATGCCGTTTTTGCGTTGGCGGAGCGGTGACTTCGTCGGGGAAAGCCGACGTTGGCGACGGACTTAATTTTCCGAATTGTCGAATTTCCTCACCTCGACGGCGCTTTCGTCAAAATTGTCGAGCAAGCGTGCATTGATACCCATTTTGCCGAAATCTTCCCCGAGAGATTGCCAGTGAGTACCGCAGCCGCAGATTGGACAGTGGTGAATGCCGATCATTCGATCGCCCCAGATATAGGCCGTCGTCTCGCCTGAAATCTTGACTTGGTCCAGGGGAAAATAGGCGACACGCCATGCGGTTCGGCGACAAAGAGAACAGTTACAGTCCGCAACCCACGCGGGATTGCTTGACAGCTCAATCCGCACATTGCCGCAGTGACAGCTTCCCTGAACGCTCATAGCGAACCAATATCGGCACTTGGGAATGTCCGCAATGAAAGCGGCAGCTGCCGACCACGCCCGACGTGAACGAAGGGCAGCTTTACCAGCTTTATGCTCGGAAGCCGACAGTCAGCACCTCACCCCATTCCCGCCCTCGATCCCAGGCGGAAGTCGTTCATCATATGTTCGCATCTGGCGCAATTGAGAACAATTGATGCGATGACCTGTTCACCGCGAGACTGGACCAGGCCCTGGGCCGGACCCTGGCGCGGCAAAGGCCGGGCCGCAAACCCCGGCGGGGGGACGCGCCGCGGGATCGGCGGCTCCGAGGGGCGCGAAGGGGCGGCGTCGGATCAGACGTGAATTCCGTAGGGTGTCCGCGGATCTCATCGGACAGCCCGGGGGAGCGACCAGGTTCGGGCGGGCTCGAACCGCTGGCCGGACCAGGCCATCTCGGTGATCTCGAAGGTTTTTTCGTCCACGACGATCGTCGAGAAGCTGGGCGGCGTCCCTCGCGTCCGGATCGAGAGGGTGCCGGCGCCGACATTGTAACACACCGTATCGGCGAGCACGGGCAGCACGAACGGCACATGCACATGGCCGGTCAGGATCAGTTCAACGCCCTCTTCGACAAGTTGCGCCACCGCCTCCGCGCCACGATGCACGGCCCCGGTGACCGGCGCCCCTTCGATCTCGATCAGAGGGTGATGACAGGCGAACACCCTGACCCCGCCCGCCGCATGATGTCCCCAATCAAGTTTGCGCACCTGCACGATCGACATGGCCCCCTTGGACCAATCCAGGCGTGGTTGGGCGCCTCTGGCGCTGCTGAGGCTCCGGACCGCCAGACCGGAGGCGTCAAAAGCCGAGAAATTCGCCGCGCCGACATAGCGGCGATAGCGGGCGAACGGGGTCAAGGCCCGGAGCACCAGGTTCCAATAGGGGGTGTCGTGATTGCCCGGCGTCACCAGCATGGGCCCCGGAAATCTTGCCAGCCAGCGGCCCACGTCGCGAAACTCGCGCGGCAGACCATTGAGGGTCAGGTCGCCGGTGACAGCGGTGAGGGTCGGGGCGAAGGCCGCGACGGCCTCGATCGACGCCTCGACCGCCTCCGGTATTTCACCGCCAAAATGGATGTCGCTGAGATGGGCGATACGGATCGTCACGGAGCCGCTTGATCCCTACCGCCCGCGATGTTCGGTATAATATTCCGTCACATCGTCCCTCCAGCCATGGCCCTGCAACTCGCCATCGTCGTAATGGGGCGCGGCCCCCAGAACCTCTTTGTGGAGCCCGATCACGAAGCCGTTCAACAGGTTGTCGTATTTGAGTTTCGACCAAGGCACTGGATGATACCGCGCCCCGACGCCCAGCACGCCGCCGAACGCCACGGAGACGAACTCAGCCTGACCGGATTCCTTGTCGAGATAGATGTCCTTGATCGTACCGACCATCTCGTCATCGCCATTGAAGACGTCAACGCCTTCAACCTTGCTCGCGGCGATCAGGCGGGAGTGGGTATGTTGTTTCAAGGTGTCATTCATCGCGGACATCCAGGGTTGGACGGGTGAAGCTCGTTAAACGTGGCGCCGAGTTAAACGTGACGCCGGGCGATGCGTTCCCGCCGTCGCCAGACTCTATGCCGCGGCCAGGGTCGCGAACATGCCGAGCGCCGCCGCCGCCATGGCCAGGGTGGCGATCCAGCCGACCGTCTTGAGGATTGGCGGCAAGGTGAACTGGCCCATGGCCGCCTTGTGGCTCGATAGGTGCATCATCATCACCATCACCGGCACGGCCACGACGCCGTTGATCACCGCGCTCCAGAACAGCGCCTTGACCGGATCGATCGGTGTGAAATTCAGCAGGGCGCCGACGAGCATGGCGACCAGGATGGTGGCGTAGAAACCCTTGGCGCGGCCAAGTTTGCGCGACAGACCCACATGCCAGCCAAACGCCTCGCCCATGGCATAGGCGGCGGACCCGGCCAAAACCGGCAGGGCCAGCAGGCCCGTGCCGATAATCCCCAGAGCGAACACCAGGAAGACGGCCGGCCCGGCGATCGGCCGCAGCGCCTCGGCCGCCTGGGCGGAGGTCTGGATATTGGTGACGCCATGGGCGTGCAGGGTGGCGGCGGTGGTGATCATGATGAACAGGGCGACCGCGTTGGACAGGGCCATGCCGACATAGGTGTCGATGCGGATGCGGCCGAACTCCTTGCGGGCCGCCCGCGGATCACGCTCCAGGGGCTTGGCCCCGTCGCGCTCCTTGACCTCCTCCACCTCTTCTTCCGCCTGCCAGAAAAACAGATAGGGACTGATGGTCGTGCCCAGAACCGCGACGATCACCGTCAGATAGTCCGCCTTGAAGGACAGCCGCGGCACGGCCAGATGATAGGCCACCGTTCCCCAGGGCACGTTGACGACAAAGGCCACGCCGACATAGGCGAACAGCGACAGGGTCAACCATTTAAGCACCGAAACATAACGGGCATAGCGGACGAAGACTTCGAGCAGCAGCGACAACATGCCGAACGCCGCGACATAAAGCAGGGCAGGGCCGCCGATCAGCAATTTGAGCGCCGCGCCCATGGCGCCCAGGTCGGCGCCGAGATTGATGGTGTTGGCCACGACCAGAAGAAACACCAGGCCGTAGAGGAGCCAACGCGGATAGTGTTGTTTCAGGTTTCCCGCAATACCGCGACCGGTCACCCGTCCGATCCGGGCGCTGATCTCCTGGATCGCGCACATCAGGGGCCAACTGAACACCAGGGTCCAGCCGAGGTCGAACCCGAACTGCGCGCCCGCCTGGGAATAGGTGGCGATGCCGCTGGGATCGTCGTCGGAAGCCCCGGTGATCAGGCCGGGGCCGAGAACAGCCAGCAATCCAGGCCGATCCGGTTGCTTGATGTCGTCCGGCGGACTGGGTTCGACCGATCTGTCCATCGCCATTCCTCATCCATGCCGGTTCGACGGTGGGTCGGCGCGGTCGAGCGCCCGCGACCAGGGTGGGTATCAGGCTTGGCAACGCCCGACCGTCAATTTCGATCCGCCATCAGGGCGGCCCCGTTCGCTCAGAGTGTGTTTCCGACAAATTCTAGGGTTTGGGGCGGTTGCGCGACCGAAAGCGACGCCGCGCGGCGAGCGGGCCGCCCAGTTCCACGGTTTGACTGGACGCCTCCGACAGCGATTCGACCAGGCGTCGGGCGATGATGCCGCGCGGGCCGCGTTCCCAATGGTCGGGCGAATCCTCGCCCGCCGTCCAGTCCGGCAAGGTAATCAGCAGATAGTCGGCCAGGGCTTCAAGCTGAGGCTCATAGGTGGCGCGCACGGCGGCCAAGGTCTGCTCGGCGTGCGGCCCGCCGTTCCAGCGCAGCCCGGCCTCCGCGAAGTCCTCGATCATTCGATCGTACTGCGCGGTGTCGAGCCGTCCGGCGTCGCGGGGTCGATCCCCCGGCAGGTCGAGCGAACGGACCAGCTCGACCACCACCTGCCGCGCCATGGCGAAGGTCATTCGGGCCTGCAGAGCGCCGACATCCTCGACGCCGATCAGGATCAGCGCGCAGGTATCCATGATCGCCGCCACCGCGCCCAGCCACGACTGATCCTCATGCTGCGACCGATAATAGGCGAGCATGGGATAGGAGATATGGCTCTCGAGCAGGTCGGCGCACCACAGCTCCCAGGCCCGCAACACCTCGTCCAACCGATCCAGTCCGTGGCTCTCGGCGTGGCGCCTTAACATCACCGACGCGGTGGGCGGCGACCCGGCGCGGGCGTCCAACTGGATGACATGGGCCTCCCGGCGCGAAAACAGCTGATAGAGGACGGGGAGGTAGCCGATCACGATCGCCAGCAGGCCGAAGCCCACGCCGGCTTCGATCACGCCGATGGTTCGCGACAGGCCGCCATGCGGCGTCACGTCGCCATAGCCCAGGGTGAAGAAGGTCGCCCCACTCAAATAGGCCTGGTCGCCGAACGTCGTCGCCACGCCCGCCGCGTGCTGCAGCGCCCACTGGATCAGGGCGAAGCCGAAGATCAGGCCGCTGGTCCACAGGGTGAACAGCAGCATCATCGACAGCGGTCCGAAAATGCTCAGGAACCGTTCGCGACGCGGGCCGTCGGAATATCGCCGCGCGGTCCAGCCCCACAGCGACCAGGCGATGCGGAAGAAGGTGCGAATAAGCCGCCATCGCCGCGGCGTGCGTTGCGGCAACAGCATGGCTTCGAAGGCGTCCTGCACGATGACGCCGAGCAGCAGGATGCCGATGCAGAGTGCCAGGAGGGTCATGCTGCTTCGCGCCCGTCTTCGCCCCCGCCGCGGCCACGATGGCCTTGATGAGCGCCGCGAAGTGAAGGGCTTTTAACGCGACGGCCAAGGTCCGGGTTCCGTCCGGAAGGTTCACGGCAGGGGGCCGACCGTGAACCCGCGGGATCGACGGGACGCCCGGGATCAAACGTCCAGGCTGGGATTGATCAGATATTTTTCGCCGGTGGCGCGGCGATTATAGGCGGCGATGGTGTCCGGGTTCAGCGCGTCGGCCAGCGAAATGATGCGGCTATAGTGGCTCGAAAAGGTGGTCTTCAGTTCAGCCGCCACACGGTCCCGCAGCTTCTGCGCCTCGGCCCGGCCGATCTTTTGCAGGAAGGGCGTCAACAGAAACCCTCCCAGGCCCCAGGCCATGCCGAAGCTGCGGTTGAGCTCCGTGGCTCCGGTGTCGAGACCCCCATAGATATAGACCTGTTTATGCACGCTCGAACCGTAGCGGCTATAGGTCGTGGCGCGGGCGTTGGCCGCGGCTTCCATGCCGGTGAGGATCTGGCCGGCCAGCCTGCCGCCGCCGATGGCGTCGAAGGCGACGGTGGCGCCGGTCGCGGTCAGGGCCGAGACCAGATCGGTCATGAAGCCGGGCGCGCTGGAATCGCAGACATGCACGGCGCCCAGGCCGCGCAGAACGGCGGCCTGGGTGGGACCGCGCACGATGTTGACCAGTTCCACCCCATCGGCGAGGCAGATCTTCACCAGCATCTGCCCAAGATTGGAGGCGGCCGCCGTGTGAACCAGGGCGGTATGACCCTCGGCGCGCATGGTCGCCACCATGGCCAGGGCGGTCAGCGGATTGACGAAGCACGAGGCGCCGTCCGCCGGCGTGGCGCCCGTCGGCAAGACCAGGCAATCGACGGCCTTGACGCAGCGATATTGCGCATACATCGCGCCACCGAGGATCGCCACCGCGCGACCGAGCAGGGCCTGGGCGGCGGGCGACGATCCCGCCGCCGCCACGACGCCCGCCCCTTCATTGCCCACCGGCATGGAGTCATCGACCCGCCCGGCCATGGCGCGCATCAAGGTCGGCGGGACCGTCGCCGTGACCACGGCCTGCGCGCCCGCGCCGGTCACCCTGGCCGTGGCCATGTCGGCCGCGCCGATCAGAAGGCCAAGATCCGACGGGTTGATCGGCGAGGCTTCGATCCGCACCAGAACCTCGTCGTCCCCAGGCGTTGGCACGGGAACGCGCGCCAGGGAAAGCTCAAGCTCGCCGCTGCTCTTAACCAGCGATCGAAGTTGCAGAGCCTCGGTGGGGGTCGCCATGATCGTCATCTCCTGTGGGTTTTTGTCGCCAGGCTCCGTCCGGGAGGCATCCCGCCGCCGAAGTCAAGCCCAAG
>JAYUBD010000292.1:0-1786 GCA_043740995.1 Caulobacteraceae bacterium
CCGCGTCAGATCAGTGTTATAGTCAACTACAACACCGAGGGGAATGCAAGGCCCTTTGTGTGCGGTGCCCGGACGGGTTCGCGGACTGTCCAGACACGAAGGGGCCTGAGGCCGGCGCGGTTGAGATCGACAGCAGCGGCGGCAGGCGGCAAGCTCGGTTTCGATCGGTGCGAAGAGCGCCTGCCCTAGACACATGGCACAGACTGGACAAATGGGACGTTTAGGACTATCGTTGACGTCGTGATCGAAGAGGATCGTCCGATGACCGCCGCGCACGCTCGCCGCTCGACCCCCCAAGGCCCTGGCAAGCTGGCCAGCCCTGCCGCCGCGGACCTGATCGGGATGTTCGTCCAGCGCAATCCGAAGTCGAGCAGGGGCGAACTGAGCGAGGTCGTCAAACTGGTCGCCGAATTCAGCGCCACGGCGACGAAACTCTCGCCATCCGCCCGCAAGCGGCTGATCGCGCGCAAAGCGCAGTTCAAGAAGTTCATCGCCGAAATCGCCGCCGAACCGGAAGCCGTTCCGCAAGCGGTGAAGCTGGTCGCCAAGGCGCCGGCCGAGGTCAGCCAAGGCGCGGGCCTGGGCGAGGTGCTGTCGGCGGAGGAAGGCAAGGCGCGGATCGCCGGCTATGCGACGCCCGCCAAGGTCGAGGATTGGGCGGGGCCGCTTGCGGGGTCGACCGAGCTTGAGCGCGACTTTGGCGTCGCCCGCTCCACCCTGCACAACTGGAAAAAGCAGGGCGCGGTGATCGGCCTGCTCGTGGGCGTGCGCAAACACGCCTTCCCGACCGAGCAGTTCGTGGACGGCCGGCCCGTCTCGGGCCTTGGCCCGGTCGTCGAGGTGATCGGCGAGCCACGCACCGCATGGCTATGGCTCCGTGAACCCAATCCCGAGCTCGGCGGCGCCGCCCCGTTGGCGCGCCTGAAGGCCGGGGCGATCGACAAGGTCGTTGAGGTCGCCCGGTCGAACTTCGCCGGCGCGTGACGCTCGATTCCGACATCCTGGCAGACCTTGTCGTTGAGATCACGCCGAAGGCCTATGTCCGCGTGACGCCGATGGCGCACGCGGCCACGCCGCTGGGCGCGGGGGTTGGGGTGACCCGCTTCGCCAGCCCGACGAAGGCCTTCAAGGTGATTTACCTGAGCCAGGACCTGGCCACGAGCGTGGCGGAAACCCTTGTCCGCGACCGCTTTCAGGGCAAGGTGACCCGCAAGCTCCTCGATGTCGAGGTTGCGAGCTGGGGCGCGACCGAGGTCACGGCCAGCGCGCCGCTCACCCTCATCGACCTGCGCACGACAGGCTTGGTGCGCCTGGGCGTGTCGACCGAAGCCGCCCGCGGCAAGGCGCAGGGGCAAGGGCGCAAGCTCAGCCAGGCGGTCTACGACCAGACTGACGCCCATGGCCTGGTCTATAGCTCGCGCCTGACCGGCCGCACCTGCCTCTGCATCTACGACCGCGCCCTGCCGGGGGTGCTGGCAGCCTCAGCCGTTGTCGAGGTGACGCGCTTGGCCGGCTTTGTGCATGCGCTACGCGACTTGAACGTGACCCTGATTGCGACACCGTAAGGCCCAAGCCTGTAAAGCGGCCGCTTTCGGCGTCGCTCCATAGGGCTGAAATTGTTGAGGGTTTCGGATGCCGGCCCAGCGCGAGGCGTGGGCTGGCCTGGAGGGTCGGCGTCCGGAAGCCTTCGGGGGAGGAAGCCGCGGTCAGCCGCCAGAGCGTATGGGGATTAGGTGCAGCGCGGGGGGCTGACGATGGTGTCGCCTGAGGGACGTTGGCCTGGCGC
>JAYUBD010000293.1:0-1785 GCA_043740995.1 Caulobacteraceae bacterium
GACGCCTATTGGCGCGTGGGCCGCGAGACCGAAGCGCGGTTCCAATGGCGCCGCGTGCTCACCCTCGCCCCTTCCGCCAAATTGAAAGCGGCGGTTGAAGCCAAACTGAAGATCGGTTTGGTCGTGAGCGCGCCGCCCGCCGTGATTGCCGGCGGATAGCGCGCGAGCCCGGCGTCATGAGTCTCGAGCGTTTCGCCCCCGCCAAGGTCAATCTGTTCCTGCATGTGGGTCCGGTTCAGCCGGACGGTTACCATCCCGTTTGCAGCCTCATGGTGTTCGCCGACCTTGGCGACACCGTGCGCCTGGACTGGGACGCGTCGGCGGCGCTGTCCATCGCGGGGCCGTTTGCGAAGGCGCTGGCCCAAAGCAGCGGCGGCGACAACCTGATCCTGCGGGCGCGCGACCTGTTCCAGGCGAGATTCGGTCCCTCGCCCCGGCCGTTCGGCCTGGTCCTCGACAAACAGCTGCCGATCGCCGCCGGGCTGGGGGGAGGCTCATCGGACGCCGCCGCAACATTGACGCTGATGGCCCGCGCCTGGAGGCTGAGCCCGGCCGATGCCGCCGAGGACGGCCCGCTGGGCAAGATCGCCCGCCATCTCGGCGCCGACGTCCTCGCCTGCCTGCGCGCTCGCTCGGTGATCGGTCTGGGTCGCGGCGATCACCTCATTCCCGCCCCCGCCCTGCCGATCCTGGATGGCGTGCTGGTTAATCCCGGCTGTCCTTCGGCCACAGGGGGTGTGTACCGGGCCTTTGACGCCGGGCCGCCGGCGCTGGGGGCCGACCATCCCGAACCGCATCCCGAGAACCGCACACCGAGGGAGACCGCCGCCTGGCTCGCCGGCCTCCGCAACGACCTGCAAAACCCCGCTGTCGCTCTGGAGCCCCGGATCGGCGCGGCGCTCGCCGCCCTGGAGGAACAGCCGGAGACCTTGTTGTCGCGGATGAGCGGCTCGGGCGCCACCTGTCTGGCGTTGTGCGGGGGCAGGGCCGAGGCCTCGGCGATGGCGGCGCGGCTGGCGGCCGCGCGGCCGGGCTGGTGGGTCCGAGCCTGCCGGCTGGGCGTTTCGCAAACCTGAACGAAAAAGGCGGGGGTCCCGTAAAGGACCCCCGCCCAGGGCGACAACCGTCACCCTTGTCGCATTTAGCCGTGGACGATTTCGCCGTGCAGGTTGATGTCGAGACCCTCGACCTCGACCTCTTCGCTGACCCGAATGCCAATCGTGTATTTCAGCACCAGGAGGATCAGGAAGGTCACCACGCCGCAATAGATGAAGGTCGCGCCAACGTCTTCGAACTGCAGGACCATCTGGCCGATATTGCCATCGATCAGCCAACCGCCTTTGGGGGCGCCCGTCGGGTTAATCACCTTGCTGGCAAACATCCCGGTCATGATGGCGCCCAAGGCCCCGCCGACACCGTGCACGCCCCAGCAATCGAGCGCGTCGTCATAGCCGAAGATCTTCTTCAGATGCACCGCGGCGATGTAGCAGACCACACCGGCGGTCAGGCCAATGATCAAAGCGCCCTTGGGATCGACGAAGCCGGAGGCGGGCGTAATCGCCACCAGACCGGCGACGGCGCCCGAGACCATGCCCAGAACCGAGGGTTTCTTGGCAATGATCCATTCGGCGGCCATCCAGGCCAGTGCGGCCCCGGCCGTCGCGATCTGCGTGGCCACCATGGCCATGCCGGCATTGACGTTCGAGGTGACCGCCGAGCCGGCGTTGAAGCCGAACCAGCCGACCCACAACAACGAGGCGCCGATGACACTATAGGCCAGGTTGT
>JAYUBD010000294.1:0-6080 GCA_043740995.1 Caulobacteraceae bacterium
CCCGCGCCGGAGCGCACCTCCACGTCTACGCAGGCAATCGTCACCTACGTCCTGCTGTTGCAGTTTTCCCTCGTCGTCCTGGGCGTGTTCCTGCTGATCTTCACCAGCGTGAAGATCGACCCTGTGATGCTCGGCGTACTTGGCGGCCTCATCGCTGCTGTCACCAACGCCGTGTCGCTGGCCATCGGATTCTGGCTTGGCTCGTCCAGCGGTAGCAAGGTCGCAAGCGCGGCTCTCGCCCATCTAGCGGGCGCGTCGCCCTCCGTGGCCTGACCGTGGCCGAGGTGATCGACCCCATCCCGTTCGAAGAGATCGCCGACAACATCCCGACGCTCTGCTGGCTGGCCGATGAGACGGGCTCGATCTTCTGGTATAACGCCCAATGGTACGGCTACACGGGCACCGGGCCGGAAGAGATGGCCGGCTGGGGCTGGCGCTCGGTCCATCACCCCAAGACGCTCGGCGACGTGCTTGATCGGTGGGTGAACTGCATCGCCACCGGCGAGCCGTTCGAAATGGTCTTCCCGCTCAGGGGGGCTGACGGGATCTACCGCCCCTTTCTGACGCGCGTCCGCCCCGTCATGAACGGCAAGCAAATCCGGTCGTGGTTCGGGGTCAACATCGAGATTTCCGCCGTCATGGAGGCCCCTGCCTTCCATGAGGAGTGGATGCGGCTCGCGGTCAAGATGGGTGAGGCATGAGCGTCACCGACCTCGTGCAACCCTTTCTGGTGGGCGGCTTCGGCTCGGCCGTGGTCATGGGCTTGGTCCGGCTCGCCTCGGAGTACATCAAGCACCGCCGCAGCAGTTCCGAAAGCCGGCTAGACGACGCATCGACCGCCGACACGGTTTCCCAAACCTACGAGCGGATCGTCAGGGATTTGCGTCGCGATCGAGACAGCGACCGGCGCGACATGGAAGTCCTGAAAATCCAGGTCGCCGCGCTGAACGCCAGGATCGACAGCAACGCCAACACGGCCCGCGAAGCGCGCGATCGGGCCGAAGCGTCCGAGCATCGCAACGGTCGCAACGTACGGCTGCTGCAAAAGCACATCGCCAAACTCAGCGACCTGATGCGCGACGCCGGCCTGGCAGTGCCCGATCCGCCGGTCCTGGAGCCTGAACCGGACCACTATCAGCGCAAGGACCTCTACGACGCGATTCCGGAACTCATGCACGGCGGCATCGCGTCCACCGGAGCCAAGGCCCCAAAGGATGACCCAGATGAGTGATGCGCTGCATCAGCCCCTCGCCTGGGGCGCCAAGGTCTCGCCCGCCTTCCGCGACAAGGTCCGCGCGATCGCCGCTGACCTGGGCTGCGATCCGTCCGACCTGATGGCCTGCATGGCGTGGGAGAGCGGCCGCAGCTTCCGGCCGGACGTGCTGAACATGGCCGGGTCGGGCGCCTGCGGTTTGATCCAGTTCATGCCGACCACGGCGGCGGGCTTGAACACCTCCTGCGCGACCCTCGCGAGGATGACGGCCGAGGCCCAGCTCGACTATGTCGCCAAGTATTTCAAGCCCTACAAGGGCAAGCTGCACACCTTGGCCGACATCTACATGGTGATCCTGTGGCCCCGCGCGGTCGGGGAGCCGGACACCTACGTCCTGTTCGACAAGGACGATCTCGATCATCCGGCGCGGTTCCGCCAGAACGCGGGCCTCGACATCAACCACGACGGCCACGTCACCAAGGCCGAGGCCGCCGCCAAGGTCATCGCCATCCGCGCCGAGGGCCTGCGCCCGCTCAACGTCGGGTGACCAGCCACGACGAAGAGCCGGGGCTGTTCTGGGCCGCGGCGCTGATCGTGCTGCTGGTCCTGATCTTCCTCATTGCTCGCCCGATCCTGCTTGGAGAAACCCATGCGCGCCATCCTCGCGGCCGTCGCCGTCTCACTGTGGGCCAGCAGCGCCTTCGCAGGCGGCTTAGGCATAACGCCCGCGCCGGGGCCGAACGCACGCCCTAGCGACACGATCACGCCCGGCGTCACCCGCCCGCTGACTCTCGATGTCGTCTGCACCACCAAGTGGGGCAAGGACCATCGGGCCGTCACCGACGCCATGAAGGCGCAGGCCTTCAAGAACTACGGCTTCAGCGGGAACAATGACCCGCGCTGCATTCCCGACAAGACTGGTCGGCATTGCGAGATCGACCACAGGGTGAGCCGCGAACTCTCAGGCGCGGACGACGTGAAAAATCTCTGGCCGCAGCCTTACGGCGGGGACTGGGGAGCTTCCCGCAAAGACCAGTTGGAAAATGCGCTCCACAAATCTGTTTGTGTCACCCACGCGCTGACCCTTCAGCAGGCCCAAGACGTTCTCCGCGGCGACTGGATCGCCGGGTGGGTCAAATACGTCGGGCAACCGAAATAACCCGCCCATCACGGGCCCAACTCCGGAGACCACCATGAAAACCCTCGCTCTCGCGGGCTGCGCTGTGCTGCTCGCCACTTCACTGTCCGGCTGCAGCAGCGTCGGCGGCAGCAACCAAGGCGCGTTCACCCTGCTCCAGCAGATCACGACCGACCCGCACTGCGCCCACGACGACGACATCACCATCACCACGACCGCGCTGGGCCCGCTGATCTCCGGCCATGCCGGGCGCCATTGCCTGGCTCAGGCGCAGGTCATCGAGACGCCCGCCGCGGCCGCGGTCCCCGCGAAGCCGTGAGCCAGTTGACTTATATGTCAACGAAAGGCCGCTGGGCTTTACACGTCGCGCTGACGTGTCTGGTTTTCGGCTTTTCGTTGACATGTCAGGCGGCAAGTCCGGTTCCGGCTCCCGCGCCCCCAGCGCCAGCGCCAGGCCACTTCGCCGGCAAACTGGTCCTGGTCGTCGAGTTCAAGAAGGGCTTCGCGCCCGAGACGCGATCCGGTCGAACGCTCTGGGCCGTCGAGCGTCCGTTCTACTACCGGACCAAGGCCGGCGACCTGATCACGGTTCCGGCCGGGATGACGACTGACCTCGCATCCATTCCGGCCCTTGCGAGCTCGGCGTTGCCGCCGGATGGGCCCTGGCTCGCTGCGGCCGTCTTGCACGACACCGAGTATCTCACCAAAGGAACCGGCGTCTGGAAAGGCCATGCCGCGAACTCCCGCGCCAAGCCCTACACCCGAGCCGAGGCCGACGATCTGTTGCTGGAGGCCATGGGCTCGCTCGGGGTGTCCGGCTGGCGAGCATGGGCGATCCATACCGGGGTGAGGGCGGGTGGCTCGGCCGGCTGGGGCCGCTGACCTAACCCGGCGAACGCTCTCCCCGCCGCAGACTTGGCCCCCGGTTCACGCCGGGGGTTTTTTGCTGTTTGGGGGCCAGTACGGCGGAACAGAGTCGGAATTGCCGCTCGGAACAACTTGGAACGCCCAAAAAGCGCGCTCGTAAGTTGTTGAAAAGTGGCGCGAATGACGGGACTTGAACCCGCGACCTCCGGCGTGACAGGCCGGGAAGGCCCTGAATGAAATCAGCGCCGGTTCCAAGTCCAGAGGCCCGAAATGGCGGCGCGCGCCCGAGGGGAGGTCAGCGCGAGTTGGAACGCGTCAGATCATCGAATCGCACGAGGGCAGGCGCGCCGCACAGCAGCCGTGGCCGTCGTCACCGCAGAACGGGCCTCCTTAACGCTCGAATCGATCTTGCCGGTCAGCATCAACGAAACCTGCTCGTTCAGCTCCTGGGCCGCCCACTGGTGGGCGTTCGCCTCCCACTGTAGATCGCAGGCGTTGGCCGAATGGTTCGCGTCGCGCACGACCCAACGCACGCACCTATGAGCCTCGCCCGCCTCAGGCGTACCGCAGGGTGGCGCCTCGACCGCCAGATAGACCAACGGGGTTGCACCGGTGCCGATCGATACCGGCGGTTCGGCGGGGTTGAACCCGGCATTGGCGACCACTTGGGCCGCGATCAGAAGAGCGATCATCTGTTTCTCATCCTCATGATTTCACCAGCAAGCTTGGCGCGGCCTTGAATACGTTGCGCCGCCACGTCTCTGGCCTTGGCCACGGTCGGTGGCGTGTAGGTCTCCTCAAGGAAACGGCTGTCCGCCAAGCCATTTGCGAGCAGCTCCCCCATGGTCTGCTTGTCGGCTCCCGCGGCGTCGGCCTCGACGTTGGCTGAACGGCGAATATCGAGAAGCTGGCGGGTGTCGCCGGGGAACATGAAGGACCGCACGTCTCGGAAGTCTCCGGCGAAGGTATCCTTAGTCCGATAAGGCAAACCGTCGCGCTGGCGAAAGATCGGGGTATCATCGGCCTCTGCCCTGCCTTGGCGACCAATATAGGCCCACAGCGCGTCCCCCAGGTCGCCCGAGACAGCCGCGAAGGCCTCCCGGTCGGTCTTGGTCCGGCTGCGGGTGATGTAGAAGCCCTGCCCATCCCTCTTGAGCTGAGAGGGCCGCAGGGTCCGAACGTCGACCGGGGAGAACATGGTCTGCCAGGCCGTGTCGATGGCGAGGCTCATCCCCTCGAAGCCCGCAATGGCGGCGCCTGCGGCCAAGTCCTCGATCTGGGCCCCGAGCCAGATAGACGTCCGGCCCCTCGGCTGCGGGTTCGCCAGCTTGGCGGCCGGCGAGGCATAGCCCAGCCTCAGGCGGACCACGGCGTCGGCCAGCAACACCTTCAGCCACTTCACCGTCCGGTGCCGCTCATTCGGCGATACGGTCTGGCCCAGGTAGGCCGCGAACCGCTCGCAATCGTCGGTGATGATGTGGTTGATCTGGCTGTGAGACAGCGCCGGCCGGCCCTTCCGCGGTGACCAGGTATCAATCCGCGCCCAGGCCCGTTCATAGTCCTCCTTCGTCCGGATCGACTTAGTCCGCCACTTCTCCGAGCGTTTGAACCCGGCGTAGAAGTCGCCGAAGCTGCCAGCCGGGTAGCCGCCATGGCTGTCAGGTTGCTCGCTGCGGGCCAGATCCCAAGACGCGGCCAGTCGAAGGGCTTCAGCCTGCGCCGCGGGACCATCCTCGCCGAGCGGCTTGGGCTCAAAGCCCAGCGCCTTCATCTCTGGCGTCGGCTGCCAGAACAGCTTGCCGCGCTTCCTAACCGTGTAGCGAAGGCGCACTGTCGTCATCCCCGAAGGCCCTTCGAATCCGCTCAGCCATGTCGGCGGCGTCATCAGAGGGGCCATTGGCTGCGATCGGCAAGACCTCGACGCAGCCATCCACAATTTTCAGCCGGTAGGACCCATCCGGCCAGCCGACAGCCCGCGCACCCTCGACCGCCCCCTTGAACAGGCGGCGGACTTCGGCTTGGCGCATGACGGCGCGTCGGCTCATCCGAGCTCTTGACCTCCCCTATCAGCAGGAGCTTGGCTGGAAGATGATATGTCGGCCTGGGAACTGGCCCCGGTCACCTGTCGCCGCGACGACTCTCGCGTTCGCTCGGACGCAACTGCACGGAGAAGGGCGGCGAGGAGGGCGAGGGCCGGGGTCTTGGCCTCAGCCTGTCCGATGATGAAGCCGCCGGGGCTCCAGACGCAGCCCCAGGGCAAGCGAGCGCCGCCCTCGAACGCCATGTCGCCGACCGCAACGGCATGACCAGGCAGGATGCGATCCTTCAGTGCCAGGGCGGCGTCGATGTAGCTGGTGTAGGCTGGGTAAGGCGAGCCGACCAGTTGGAGGTAGCTATCGTCCTTCTTGTCGAGCGCCGGGTCGAAGATCAGCTTGTACCAGAGCGCCTTGTCCAACTCCCGATCCGGCCCGCTCGCCGCTTCCACCCGTTCCAGAAGGCCTGAGAGGTCAGTCATTTCGGGCGGTCTCCGGCTGTACGGATCAGCATCCCCGGCCTTCGCCGGTTTCGGGTCACGCATGAGCGTTCTCCTGTGGCTGACGCTTCAACAGACCGGCTCGCCAGTCCTCAGCGTCCATCGTCACCGTGCTTCGGCGAAGGATCTCGTGAGCAGCATTCACGTCGGCGTTGTCTGTGTGGCCGCAGTGGACGCAGGCAAACACCGCTTGGCTCTCGCGGGACCTGGCATCCACCACGCCGCAACCGGCGCACGTCATGCCCTTCGGGATGGGCCACGCCATGAGGCGTTTCGCGAGCCAGTCCAGGTCTGCCCCAGAAAGCTTGGCGGTCGGTGGCGGCGGCGGG
>JAYUBD010000295.1:0-1783 GCA_043740995.1 Caulobacteraceae bacterium
ACTGCCATTGTCGGCCGCCCGGTAAAGTTCGCGGGCGCCCGGCCAGACCCGGCGCTGGCGGTCCAGCGCTATCAAATCGCTTTCGAGCGGCTCGGATTCGAGGACATCCGTTACGCCTATGAGCCGGTGGCGGCGGCCTTCTTCTTCGCCCGCCAACTGAAGGGGGATGCCACCGTTCTGGTGGGGGATTTCGGCGGGGGCACCAGCGACTTCTCCATCGTGCGGTTCCATCGCGAGGGGGGTGAGATTCGATCCACGGCTCTGGCCAATGCCGGGGTCGGGTTGGCGGGGGATGCCTTCGACTATCGGATTATCGACCACCTGGTCTCACCCCGGCTGGGACGCGGCTCGCGCTACCGGGCCTTCGACAATCTGCTGCCGATCCCCAACCGCTATTTCACGGCCTTCGCGCGTTGGGAGCAGCTGGCGCTCTTGCGGGCGTCGCGCGACATGCGCGATATCCGCGGCCTGGTGCGCACCGCGCTGGAGCCGGACAAGCTGAGGGCCCTGGTGGAGATCCTTGACGACAACCACGGCTATCGGCTCTATCAATCGGTGTCTCGCCTCAAGGAGGCGCTTTCCAGCCGGAACGAGGCGACCTTCCTGTTCGAGGCCGGCCGCGTGCGTATCGAAGAGGCCGTCGCCCGCGCCAGCTTCGAGGCCTGGATCGCCCCCGAACTGGCCGCCATGGATAGGGCGGTAGGTGAGGCTCTGGACCGCGCCGGCCTCGGCCCGGACGCCATCGATCGCGTGTTTCTCACCGGCGGCTCATCGTTCGTGCCGGCCGTGCGCCGCCTGTTCGCGACCAGGTTCGGCCAGGACAAGCTGGAGACCGGCGACGAACTGATCTCCATCGCCTCGGGCCTCGCCTATATGGGCGCCGAGCGAGACTTGGAGGCGTGGACCAGCCGGGCGGGTGAAGGGGCCGCCGCTTAACGCCAGTCGCAGTGTTGCCGCGCCAGACGCCTCGGCGCGCGGACGAGCGTCAAAGGCGTTTGGAAACTCCGGGAAGATCACGCCGAAGGAGATCCGGGCCTTAAGGCCATGCTGCAGAGTCGCGAATGGCTGGAGACCGTTCGGGGCGACGCGCTCGGTCAGGCCGAGGCTGGGTGATCCTCCCGCAATGGCACTGTCCGTCGATCTGCATTCCGGCCCCTGTTCTCGCGCTCTCCACGGCGCGTTCGTCTGGGTAGCCGAAGACGGCCTTCGTGGCATCAGTGTCCGGACAGCCAACCCCGCACGGTGGCGAGCGCCTGGAAGCCCAGTCGCTCAAGGATCGGGCGAGAGGTTTCCCGGGCATCGACGGTGAGGTAGCGGACGCCGAGACGCGCGGCGTCCTCGGCGCGGGCGGCGACAAGGGCGCGATAGAGACCGCGCCCGCGATGGCCGGGCAGCGTGCCCCCGCCATACAGGCCGGCGAAGGCCCTGCCGGGCGCTAGGTCCAGCCGACCGGCCGCCGCGGGGGTCCCGTCCACATAGGCGACGTAGAAGGCGGTCGATCCGGCATTAAATCGGGCGGTGTAGGCGTCAATCGACCGCGGTCCAGGGCGGTCGAAGGCCAGGGCCTCGATCGCCGTCACGGCGGCCAGGCCGGCCTCGTCGGTCACCCGTCGCACGGCTACGCCGGCTTGGTCCGTCCGTGGGAGCGGGGAGCGGGAGAGATCGTAAACCAGAAAGGTTTCCGGCACGTCCCCCTCGAACCCCGCCGCCTCCAGCGCAGCCGCCATGTTGGCGGGGCGGTCATGGCTGAACAGCTTCCACTCCACGGCCTGTCTGCGCCCCC
>JAYUBD010000296.1:0-1783 GCA_043740995.1 Caulobacteraceae bacterium
GTTCGCCGCCCATTTGGCCCGCCGATTTGGCGATTTCCTCGGCGCCCTGACCGTCGAAGGTCCGCGCTTCGTTTATCCGTTGTCCCTGCAATTGGCCGAGCGCCTGACTGGCGCGCGCACCGCCCTGGTCGGCGACGCCGGCCACGCCATTCATCCGATCGCCGGGCAGGGTCTGAATATGGGCCTGAAGGATGCCGCCGCCCTGGCCGAGGTGGTGATCGACGCCCTGCGGCTGGGCGAGGACTATGGCTCGACCGCCGTTCTGGAGCGGTATGCCCGCTGGCGAAGCGTCGATAATATCGGCGTGGCGGCGGCCACCGACCTGTTCGTCCGCCTGTTCTCGAGCGACAACCCCCTGGCCCGCGCCGCGCGGGGCCTCGGCCTTAGGGCCGTGAACCGCATCGGCCCGGCGCGCCGTTTCTTCATGTCCGAGGCGGGGGGTGCGGTCGGCGACCTGCCCCGATTGTTGCGCGGGCAGGCGCTGTAGGCATGGTTCCGCGAGCGGCAGCTAAGGCTCGTCGCGCGACGCCGCGCGGGGGTCGAGTTTGGCCGAGGGGGCGAGGCGCATGACCTCGGCCTGGAAACGCTCGTCATCGCCGGTCGCCAGATAGGGCAGAGCGTCGGCGCAAGCGGCCATCAGATCGCGCACCCAGGGCCAATCAACCTTGTGAAAGTCGGACAGAACATGGCCCATCACCCGGTCCTTGTGCCCGGGGTGACCGGAGCCCAGCCGGGCGCGCCGAAAGTCGGGACCCAGGTGCGCGGTGATCGACCGAATGCCGTTATTGCCCGCCGCGCCGCCGCCGGTCTTCATCCGGAACCGTCCCGGCGCCAGGTCGATCTCATCATAGAACACCACCACATCGGCGGGGTTAAGCTTGTAGAAGGCCACGGCTTCGCTCACGGCGCGACCGCTCTCATTATAAAAGGTTTGCGGCTTCAGCAGCAGGGCGCGCGCCTTGCCCGTCGGATCCCCGGCCAGCGGGATTTCGCCCTCGCGCGCCAGGCTGGAAAACCGTTTGCGTTCCGCGCCGAAGCCCCAGCGACCGGCGATCGCATCCGTCGTCATCGCCCCGAAATTATGGCGGTTCCGGGCATAGCTCGCGCCGGGATTGCCGAGGCCGACCAGGATCAGCATGAGCCGCGCCGGCGGGAGACCCGCCCGCTATCAGGACGCCGCGGCGTCGCCTTCGACCGCGTCATCGGTCGAGCTCATCGCCGACGACATGCCGATCGACGCCACGGTGGCGTCTCGGTGGTGGGCGGTCAGCGTGACGCCGGCGGGCAAGGCGATATCGGGCGTGCGAATGGAATCGCCGATGTCCAGACCCGTCAGATCAATGGCCAGCTCTTCCGGAATGGCGTCCGCCAAAGCCATCACCTCAATTTCGTGCAGATCGACGTTCAACGCGCCGCCGCGCTTCAGGCCGGGCGAGGCGTCATGGTTGCGGAAGTGGACCGGCACCGAAATGCGGATCGGGGCGTGCGCGTCCACCCGGAACAGGTCGAAATGCAGGGGCCGGTCGTTAACCGGATGAAATTGCACGTCCTTGGCGATCACCGGCTGCTGTTCGTCGCCATATTTCAGAGTCACGAGGTGGCCGAGCAACTTGCCGGTCTTCAGCGCCTTGTCGAATTCGCCGACCTTCACCGCGATGGCCACGGGGGGCTGCTCGCCGCCATAGAGGATGCCGGGCACCATGCCTTCGTTCCGCACGGCGCGCGCGCCGCCGGTTCCCGAGCGTTCGCGGACTTGCACGTTGAGCACGATATCAGCCATGGG
>JAYUBD010000297.1:0-1783 GCA_043740995.1 Caulobacteraceae bacterium
CAGCACGCCGGCGCCCTCGCCCATGACGAAGCCGTCGCGGTCCTTGTCATAGGGCCGGCTGGCCTTTTCCGGGGTGTCGTTGAAGCCGGTCGACATGGCTCGCGCCGAAATGAACCCCGCCATGCCCACCGGACAGATCGCGGCCTCCGCGCCCCCCGCAAGCATCAGGTCGGCGTCGCCGTATTTGATCAGCCGGGCCGCGTCGCCGATGGCGTGGGCGCCGGTGGCGCAGGCCGTCACCACCGAATGGTTCGGCCCCTTGAACCCATAGCGGATCGACACCTGGCCGCTGGCGAGATTGATCAGGGCGGAGGGAATGAAAAACGGGCTGACCCGCCGCGGGCCCTTTTCATGCAGCTCGATAGAGGTCCGCTCGATGGTGGCGAGCCCGCCGATCCCCGAGCCGATCATCACCCCGGTCCGCTCACGGTCGGCATCGGTCTGCGGCTGCCAGCCGGAATCCTTCACCGCCTCGTCGGCGGCGGCGATCGCATAGAGAATGAAATCGTCGACCCGGCGCTGATCGCGGGTCGAAAGCGTCTGGTCCGGATCGAAGGAGCCCGCGACCTCCGGGCCGCCGCCGCCCCGCCCGTCGACCCGTGGCACCTCGCCCGCCACCCGGCAGGCATAGTCCTCGGTGATCTCGAAGGTGGTGACCTTGCCGATCCCGGACCGGCCGGCCAGGATCGCCGCCCAGGTGAGTTCGGTCCCCTGGCCCAGGGGGGTGAGCAGGCCGATACCGGTGACGACGACTCGACGCATGGCGGTCCTCAGCGGGCGATCCTCAAGGGAAGACCGCCGAGGCCGGGGCTCACCCCTGACCCGGCGGTCCAAAAACCTTCAACCGAATCAGATGTTTAAGCGGCGCCCAAACGCTCTGCGATGAACTTCACAGCGTCGCCGACCGTCTGGATGTGCTCGGCGGCGTCATCCGGAATCTCGATGTCGAACTCTTCCTCGAAGGCCATGACCAGCTCGACAATGTCGAGGCTGTCGGCACCAAGATCGTCAATGAAGCTGGCGTCCTCGGTAACCTTTTCGGCCTCGACGCCGAGGTGTTCGACAACGATCTTTTTGACCCGATCGGCGGTGTCGCTCATCAAAATGCCCCTTCTGAATGGGAGGATGGAAGTCTGGCTTGTCGCCCTAGTCAACCGCTGCGGCGCTGGCAAGTGGATAGCGCCAATTGGTTCCCGCCTTGGGCGACTATTCGGAATTGCTGCGAACCAGTCTGGCCTCAAAACTCAGACGAATCCGAGGTTCTTTGTCGTATAGTTGCCGATATTGGGCAGTACCGTTGGCATGTCCGAATCCGAAACGCCAAACCAGCTGGCCATGGTCGCGGCATATTGATCGACCGAAGTGGTCGGGATCAGCCGGCCCTGGCCGATATCGTCGGGCCCGCCGTTCGCCAGCACCGGGTTGATCCCGTAATAGCGCCCACCGTTGACCGCGCCGCCGAGCACGAAATGCACGCTGCCCCAGCCGTGATCGCTGCCATCGTTGTTGGCGGTCAAGGCGCGGCCGAAATCGGACCCGGTGAACGTGGTCACCTGCGGCGCGATGCCGAGTTCGACCGTGGTATCATAGAACGCCCGCAGCGCGTCGGACAGGTTGGTCAGCAGTGTCGGATGCAGCGTCGCCAGTCCGTCGTGCGTGTCATAACGCCCGGTCGAGACGAAGAACACCTGCCGCTTGGCGCCGAGCTGGCTGCTGACCGACATCAGTTTAGCCACCATCTGCAGCTGCGCGCCCAGACTGCTTTGCGGGTCGGCCGAGGCCG
>JAYUBD010000298.1:0-1778 GCA_043740995.1 Caulobacteraceae bacterium
CCGCCTTCGCGGGGCAACGCACACATGATCCAGGCCGGGATTCCATGGACCGCATGCCGTTCGGTCTCTCACACTTGATATTCTCCCCGCCCCCCCCTATCCTTTCACCCCCTGGTCGTCAGCGTCCGCGGTCGGAAATTCAAAACTCAAACTGGGCGCCTCGAGCTTAAATCTCCAATGGAAAAAGTACCCATGACCGCCGAGGGCTTTCATGCCCTCGACGAAGAACTGAGGCGTTTGAAAACCCGTGAGCGGCCAGCCATAACCGCCGCGATCGGAGAGGCGCGTCAGCATGGCGACCTCTCGGAAAACGCCGAATACCACGCCGCCAAGGAACGCCAGGGCTGGATCGAAGGGCGGATCGCCGAGATCGAGGACCGTATGGCGCGCGCGCAAATCATCGATGTTTCGAAACTGTCCGGCGCTCAGGTGAAGTTCGGCGCAACGGTGAGCGTGATCGACGAGGACACCGAGGAAACGGCGCGTTACCAGATCGTCGGCGAGCACGAGGCAGACGTGCGATCGGGCAAGATCTCCATCGCGTCCCCGATCGCCCGCGCCATGATCGGCAAGGAAATGGGCGACGTGGTCGAGGTCAATACGCCCAGCGGCGTCAAGGCCTATGAGATCGCCAAGGTCGAGTGGGTAGTTGCGGCGACGACGCCGTCCGCCACTTAAGATCCGGCGCCATGACCCCGCCTCGACGCACCCGCTGCCTCATCATCGGGGCGGGACCAGCCGGCTATACGGCGGGGGTCTATGCGGCGCGCGCCCTGCTTGACCCGGTGTTGATCTGCGGCCTGACGCCAGGGGGCCAACTGACCATCACCACGGATGTCGAGAATTATCCGGGATATGCCGAGGTGATCCAGGGGCCGTGGCTGATGGATCAGATGCGTGAGCAGGCCCGCCACGTCGGCTGTGAAATCGTCGAGGATATCGTGGTCTCCGCCGACCTTTCGGCCCGGCCGTTCCGGCTGGTCTGCGATTCCGGCGCCGTGTGGTTGGCCGAGACGCTGATCATCGCCTCCGGCGCCCAGGCAAAATGGCTGGGCCTTGAGAGCGAAAAGCAATTCCAGGGCTTCGGCGTGTCGGCCTGCGCCACCTGCGACGGCTTCTTTTATCGCGGCAAGTCCGTGGTGGTGGCGGGGGGCGGCAATACCGCCGTGGAAGAGGCCCTGTTCCTCACCAAGTTCGCGGCCAAGGTCACCCTGGTGCACCGGCGCGGTGAATTGCGCGCCGAGAAAATCCTGCAGGAACGCCTGTTCGCCAACGACAAGATCGAGGTGATCTGGGATCACCGGATCGACGCGGTGTTGGGCGACCACGACCCGCCGGGCGTCACCGGCCTGCGGATCAGCCACGCGGCGACCGGGGTTTCCCGCGACCTTGCCTGCGACGGTCTGTTCGTGGCCATCGGTCATGCGCCGGCCTCCGAACTGTTCGTCGGCCAACTGGCCATGGACGCCGCCGGCTATCTGGACGTCGACCCCGGCCGCGCCGCCACGGCGATCCAGGGCGTGTTCGCGGCGGGCGACGTCACCGACGACATCTACCGCCAGGCCGTGACCGCGGCGGGCATGGGCTGCATGGCAGCCCTGGAAGCCGTCCGCCTGCTCGCCGAAGAAGACCACGCCGCCGCCCACCACCCGATCAGCCACGCCGACGCGGAAACCATCGGGGCGTGGTGAGTGTGCCTCCCTGCCCGGCATGGGTTTGGCGCCTCATCCCCCCGTATGGGCCGCCCGCGCCATGGCGGCGAGCACCCCGTTGATTCG
>JAYUBD010000299.1:0-1776 GCA_043740995.1 Caulobacteraceae bacterium
GCAGGGGTTGGCTTGGTACGAGGCCGCCATGATGGGCAAGGCCCCCGACCCCGACAGCGTAGGCTTGTCCTACATGCTCCAAGGCGGATCGGTGTGGAGCAACATTCACGGAGACGCGACCAAGCCCGAACCGGGTCAAAACACCTACGTCTCGGTTCCGCCCCACGTGATGATACTCAGCGCCAAGGTCGCCGCAGCCTCGGGCTACCCGTCAGGGCAGGTAAATCCCGACACCAGCAAGCCGTTTGTGATGCAAGGGGGCGGGCCGCTGGCAATCGTGATCATGCCGGTGAAATAGCCAACCCCGGGTGCTCGCAAGGGTGCTGACGGCATTGTCAGATGGGGTAACGGGCCGGCCGGACCGAGTGACCCCGTCTGACAAGGCCTACCAAAGGATCTCGGGTGGTGCGAATGGGGCGCTGCCCATCCCGCCTGACCGTAAGACAGGGCGGCCGCGCAACTTCAGACCTGCAAACCAGTGGCGCGATCGCGCCAGGGAGCCGCCGATGTCCGAGACTGCCTCACACTCCGCCAACGCGGCTCAGATCGATTACTGGAACGCCAACGCCGGTCAGACCTGGGCGACATTCCAGGAGCAACTTGACCGCCAGATCGAAACCCTGGGCTTCGAAGCCATGCGCGCGCTCGCGCCGGCGCCCGGCGAGCGGATCATCGACGTCGGTTGTGGCTGCGGACAGACCACGCTGGAGTTGGCGGCCAGGGTCACCTCGTCCGGCGCCGTCACCGGAGCTGATATTTCGCAGCCGATGCTGGAGGTGGCGCGCGCACGCGTCGTTCCCGGTGGCTCGGCGACACCTGAGTTCCGGCAGGTTGACGCCCAGACGGGCGATTTAGGGGAAGGCGTGTTCGATGCGGCCTTTTCCCGGTTCGGGGTGATGTTTTTCAGTGATCCGGTCGCCGCGTTCACAAACCTTCGCAAGGCGCTCAAGCCTGACGGCCGCCTGGCTTTTGTTTGCTGGCAACCATTGCAGGAAAATCTGTGGATGCGCGCGCCGATGGAGGCGGCCCTGCCGTTCCTACCGCCGTCTCCGCCGATGGACCCGACAGCGCCCGGGCCCTTTGCGTTCGCCGACTCGGACTGGGTGCGCACGATCCTGACCGATGCCGGGTTCACCGACATCACGCTGCACGCGTTCAACACTTCGATTGGCGGGTTGGGCATTGACCAGACGGTCGATCTTGCCTTCCGGGTCGGGCCATTGGGCGCCGCCTTGCGGGAAAACCCAGATTGCAAAGCCGCCGTGGAGGACGCCGTTCGACACGCGGTCTCCCAATATAAAACCCCAGGCGGCGTGCTCATGCCCGCCGCAGTGTGGATCGTACAAGCGCGGATTGGCTGAGCCTCAAGCGTCACGGATGCCTGGTTGACCCGCATCTTGCGGAACGCCACGACGATGAACACGGCCAGAACGGGTCAAATAGAGATCGGACATCGCGGCTCACTGGGGTGCGGCGCGGTGCCATCCTGCCGCGAAATTGTCCTCGAGGCTCGGAGGGTCGAGCGGTGTGCAATTATAAAGCCATGAGCCTCGTCACCATCTGAACGGTGATCTAACAAGGGCTTCGAGAACGCATATACCAAAAGGCCGTGATGGAGACTCGCGGGGGATTCCCAAGTTCGGCGAATAGTGATTCACCCTTCTGATTGCAGGGGAGAATGGGCATGGCCGCGCTGAAAGTACGCACGGACTTCGAGGCGGCGGAACTGCGTGGCTTGGCGTCGCGGAGTGAGGATGTCGGCCAGGCGCGCCGATT